>DAOVXM010000322.1 GCA_030636125.1 Chloroflexota bacterium
CCACCAGGCGGGGACGTTCCACCATTTCTTTCAGCCTGATAACCAGTTCACTGCCGGAAACGCGCCCTACTTTGCCCTGGTCATCTTCCAACCACAGCCAGGGTTCATCTTTTACCATTGCGCCGTGACAAACCAGGTAGAGGATGTCATACTCCTTCTCGCGCAAATGAGCGAACAAGTTATCCAGCGTAGCCCGCTGGTCGCCTTCAGGTTCAGGCAGTGCCTTGAGGGGTATCTCACCCAGCCCACCTTTCGCCCGCTCCAGTTCACCTTCCACATCGACCGGCGCCAGGTTGTGTTCAGCCAGGTCGGAAGGATTGGCGACCATCACCAGGGCGCTGAGGTCACCCTTGGAACACAAACGTACCGGGCGCCAATCCAGGCTGCTCAAGTAGCGCGAGAAGAGCAGGTTTTCGCTGGTGGAGAGCGGGCTGCCGTCTTGAGGGTCGCGCAGCATTTCCCAGCGTAAGTTATGCAGTTCTGGGGAGCTGGGACCGATCATCAGCCGCATGCGCAGTGGCGTGCCCAGTGTTTGCGTGCTGGCACGCGCCTGGGCGAAAGCCGTTTGCACGGCCGCGCTGGCAAAGAAAGACTCCGTCAGCTTTTGGCCATAAGCCGCCGGATCATAGGCTAGCTGGCTGAGCTCGTCCAGGTCAATCGTTGCCAGGGCTGCTTGGTCCTGTCCGATACGCACATCTGCCTCACTATTGGGTTGGCTGAAACGAAACTCAACGGTATACGAACTGGCATCCCGGCGATGCAGCCCGATTTCAAGGTCAGCGTACTCGGTCATCTTCGCCTTTTAATCCCAATCTTAGAAGTACTATAACTGCTCAAGCTGCGGTGAGCTGTGTTCTCTCGGCCCAAGGCTGGGTAGTAACAAAATACCTTATTACAAGGTTTGTAAAAATGTGTGGGTCTTGAACTCATATTACCCCAATCAATCGACCGCGAAATATTTAGGATTAGGTTGTGGTGGAAAGGGTACAGCCGACAGATCAATTACTATAACAGACTTGAAATAAGCTGTCAACGGTGAGATTTGTCTGAATTGACGGGAGGAACAAAAATCCCCCTTTGAGCACTCCTATCGGCTAGTGCAGTTGGGCCTAAATCCATCGGTGGTTTCTTTTGAATCCTGCCCAACTGCTTAAAGTGTTGCGCCATTATTTCCAAACTATAGAGTCACTTTCGCCGCGCAACACTAGTTGCACAACACTAGATACTCGTCCTCTCGTGCACGTAATGCACGAGCTTTTCAACAGTCTCCACAGGGGTTGTTTTATGAATGCCGTGACCCAGGTTGAAAATATGCCCTAGTCGTCCCCCGGCTTCTTCCAGGACACGATCAATATAGGATTGTAGCTCCTCCCAGGGAGACAGCAAGGTGATTGGATCGAGATTTCCCTGGATGGCGTGCCCGTAGCCGATCTTACTCCATGCATCTCCCAAAGGCATGCGCCAGTCCACCCCGATCACATCGCCGCCACATGCGCTGACCTCTTCGAGATAAGGATAGGTACCAGTGCTGAAATTGATGAGCGGCACGCCTGCCACCCTTAACATATCAAAAAGTTTCGTGTTATATGGCTGTACAAAGCGCAGATATTCTTCCTTGCCGAGCGCTGATCCCACCCAAGAATCGAAAATTTGCAGTGCCGAAGCCCCAGCCTGCGCCTGATTCAGCAGGTAATCCGCCTGCACGCTTACAAGTTTATCCATTAACTGCCCCCAGGCGACCGGTTCGCTGAACATCAAAGCTTTAGCTCTGGCGTAATCTTTCGAGCCGCCCCCCTCGATGGCATAACATGCCAGTGTGAAGGGCGCCCCGGCAAAGCCGATTAATGGGATCCCGCGTGGCTCCAGTTCGGCGCTAACCAGCTTGATCGCTTCCAACGTGGCGTAAAGAAAATCTTCAGCCGGTGGGGTCGCCAGTTTATGGATGTCGTCAGTCGTGCTGATCGGGTTATAGATTACAGGACCTTTGCCGGGCACGAATTCCAGGTCCAACCCCATACCCATCAATGGGGGTAGGATGTCGGCGAAGATAATGGCCGCGTCGAGTTCGAAAGCATTAATGGGCTGCAGGGTGACTTCTGCTGCTAATTCTGGGGTGCGGATCATTTCCAGCATGCTGTACTTTGCGCGCAGAGCGCGATATTCAGCCATGTATCGTCCAGCCTGGCGCATCAGCCAGATTGGTGTCGCCTCAACAGGTAAACGCTTGCAGGCGCGCAAAAAGCGGGAAGTGGGTTCTATGGGTGAGGGGTTTGTTTGGGTCATGTATACTAATGTTTCTAATTCTTAATCAGCCGTTTCCCCAATGAAAAAACGGCTGTTTAGCAATAACCGTGTTAATGGAACACTAGCCAGCAGCGCGATGCCACCCAGTACACCCAATAGATGCACCGTTAAGTAAGGTCGGATCTCGATCGTCTGGGCTAGCACATCTTTTTGGTAAAGATAGGGTATCCAGGCCAATACACCCAGAAGGATCATTATCTTGCCAATTACCTGGCGTTTATGGCGCTTCTTAGGCGTTTTGTCTTTTTTAGCCAGCGCTTTTAATCGAGTTCCTCCGATAATACCAATCAGATGCACTATCAAATATGGGTAGATGGATGGATTCTGTCCGGCAGCCAGTAAATATAAAAACGGCAACCAGGCTGCAACACCCAGCCAAATCAAGATAGTCCCCATTTTCTGTAGATTAAGCATCAGGCCCTCATCGCTTTCTTCGCCGCCTCGACCGTCCTGGCGATAGTAGATTTTCCGTGGGCTATTGACACGAATCCGGCTTCGAACTGGGAGGGAGCTATGTAAATACCTCCCTCCAGCATGGCTTGGAAATAACGGCCGAAACGGTCAGTGTCGCTGCTCCTCGCTGTCGGCCAGTCTTTTATCGGGGTCTCGCTGAAGAATGTGGCGAACATGGTGCCCACCCGCTTTTGCTGGATGGGAACGCTGGCTGCCTGCGCTGCTTCCGCGATACCGGCGGTCAGCTCGTCCACCGCCGACTCTATTTGTTCCCAGACGCCGGGCTGCTGCAGTATTTTTAATGTGACGATACCTGCGGTCATGGCCAGGGGGCTTCCGGCGAGGGTGCCTGCCTGGTAGACCGGGCCTGAAGGGGCCATCAGCTCCATGATCTCACGGCGTCCTCCGTATGCGCCAACCGGCAACCCGCCTCCAATCACCTTGCCCAGGGTGGTCAGATCCGGAGTGATCCCGTAGAGGGTCTGGGCTCCGCCAGGGTGGACGCGGTAGCCGGTCATCACCTCGTCAAAGATGAGCAGGGCGTCGTATTGTTTGGTGACTTTACGCAATCCACCCAGGAAGCCCGGCTCCGGTGGCACAACGCCCATATTGCCGGCGACCGGTTCCACGATGACCGCGGCGATTTCTTCGGGGTACTGCTCGAAGAGCGTCGAGATTGACTCCAGGTCGTTATAGCGTGCCACCAAAGTGTCCTGCACCGTGGCAGGGGGCACACCCGGCGAGTCCGGCAATCCCAGGGTA
Source organism: Chloroflexota bacterium (assembly GCA_030636125.1). Next base: position 3,520 of record DAOVXM010000322.1, read on the forward strand.
GCCACCCCCGAGCCGGCCTGGACGAGCAGCAAGTCGGCGTGCCCGTGGTAGCAGCCTTCAAATTTGATGATTTTATCCCGCTTGGTGAAGGCGCGCGCCAGGCGCAAAGCGGTCATGGTCGCTTCGGTACCTGAGTTGACAAAACGGATCATCTCGATATTCGGCATGGAGCTTTGCACCGATTGAGCCAGTTCTGTTTCTAAAGGGCTGGGCGCGCCGTAGCTGGTGCCTCTACCCACTGCCTCGTTCAACGCCAATACCACCTCCGGGTGAGCATGACCCAAAATGAGCGGTCCCCAGGATAGCACATAATCAATATAGCGATTGCCATCCACGTCGTACAGGTATGGTCCTTCACCGCGCTGGATGAACAGGGGTTGTCCGCCCACCGCGCGGAAGGCTCTTACTGGGGAATCGACACCTCCGGGTAGCAAATCTTGGGCTTTCTGGAAGTTTTCGATTGATAAAGGGATGTTCAAATTCATAACTGTTTTCCTGCCATACTTGGATTGTAGAAGTGATCAAAGTTCATGGGGGAGAGTTTCCTCAACAGGCGCGCGCATGGCTTCGAGCACACGGTCTGCCGCCAGCTCACCGGAATGAATACAGTCGGGGATACCTATACCTTGGTAACCGTTACCCGCCAGCCTCAGCCCGGGCGTTTCCTCTACCAACGCATCTATGCGCTCCAGCCGTGCTGGATGGCCAATATTGAACTGGGGCATTGCCTTTTCCCAGCGGTACACCCGCGCCAGCTGCGGTTCGGCCGTGATCCCCAGAGTCTGGCGTACTTCTTCTTGGGCGACAGCCTGGAGACCAGCCTCATCCCAGGGTAGATC
>DAOVXM010000007.1 GCA_030636125.1 Chloroflexota bacterium
GAACATGCTATATATGTGGGTATACCAGCGCCCGTGGAGATCAATGTGACAATTGTGGCAACCTGTTGGAGGCCACGGAATTGATTGAGCCGCGCTCCAAGCATGATAACTCCACACCAGAACTACGGGAGACGGAGCATTTTTACCTCGACTTAGCTAAGCTGCAAGCAGGCATTGTAGTTTTACTCCGAAAGCGGGAGGGTTACTGGCGGCCTAATGTATTGCGGCAATCCCTAGGTCAAATCACAGCCAAAGGTCTACATGGCCGCGCCATCACCCGCGATTTATTGTGGGGAATCCCAGTCCCCAAAGAGGGCTGGGATGGCAAATGTTTGTACGTGTGGTTTGAAGCCGTTATCGGATATTTATCCGCTGCCATCGAATGGGCGCTGGTCACTGGTCAGCCCGATGCCTGGCACGATTGGTGGTACAACCCTGATATGCAGGCTTATTACTTCATTGGAAAAGATAATATTCCATTCCATGCTGTAATATGGCCGGGGCAACTTATTGGCGCTGGGGAATGGTTCGGAAAAATCTTTGAAGAGCGTGAAAACTCCCAACTCACTTTGCCATATGATGTCCCAGCCAATGAATTCATGAATATGGAGGGCCAGCAAATGTCCGGCAGCCGCAACTGGGCTGTCTGGGGTCTGGATTTCCTAAGCCGCTACGATCCTGATCCGTTGCGCTATTACTTGACCGCCAATATGCCGGAAAGCAGAGACACCGATTGGGATTGGCAAGATTTTCTCAACCGCAATAACAACGAGTTAGTCGCAAACTGGGGCAATTTAGCTAATCGCATGCTAAGCTTCGCCTATAAACACTGGGATGGACTGGTACCCTCGCCGAACGAACTGCGCCCCGCCGACCAGGAGCTTCTCAAGACCATCGAGGCTGGATTTACCAGCGTAGGTGAGCACCTGAACGCCGTCCACCTACGCGCCGCTCTATTTGAAGCCATGCGGTTGGCAGGTGAGGTGAATAAATATCTTGATGAAGCTGCCCCGTGGTTCGAGATTAAAAACGACAAATCCGCGGCCGCGACCACGGTGTACACAGCCCTGCGAGCTATCGACTCACTTAAAGTGCTCTTCTCCCCCTTCCTGCCCTTCACCAGTGAGCGCCTACACACTTATTTGGGGTACACAAACACTCTATTCGGCGAGCAATTTGTCGAAACTCGCCAGGATGACCTGGGAGAACACAATGTACTTCGTTACCGCCCTGACGAGGCAAGCGGGCATTGGGAACCCAGCCAACTTCCTCCCGGACAAGCCCTAGAAAGGCCAGCACCATTGTTCCGCAAATTGGATGAAAGCATCGTAGCAGAAGAACGAGCCAGATTAGGTTAACCCAAAACACAATGACTGGCAGGGGCCGAAAAACCTGCCAATCCTTTTATTATGCAATCGCTCGACGGTCAGCCGACTGACCTAAATACCAATGCCCTTCCAAGGGGGCATAAACCAACTCGAACACTTTTCCATTAGGGATCATAACCAGGATATGCTGGCCAGTACCATCAACCCACCTTCGACCGATTGATTCCACTGGATAAGAATTCCCCTGCCAGGTAAATTGCTGAGGGACAACATTTCCTTGAGGATCAAATTTCGCTACAACCTCAATTGGCTCCATGCCATTCATCTCTCTGGTAAACTTCTCGGCAGATTACCTCCATTGGGGGGTCCGTTACTTAAATAATCCGTCAACAAACGTAAAGCTGCCTCAGCGGAGTGTTCTTTAACTGCCAGCCGATCACCAGACCAGATAAATTTCCAGGCTTCATCCACACCTGCAGCGCTCAAGCCTATCCAGACCAATCCAACTGGTTTTTCAGGCGTGCCCCCACCTGGCCCGGCTATACCGCTGATGGCAATGCCGATATCGGCCGCCAATGCACGACGTACACCACAAGCCATCTCCACAACGGTCTCCTTGCTCACTGCGCCATATTTTTCCAGTGTCCCCCAGCGCACACCGAGCAAGCGCACCTTAGCTTCGTATGCGTAAGCAGTAACACTCCCCATATAATAGGTAGAAGAACCGGGCACATTGGTGATAAGATGTCCCACTAATCCCCCGGTGCACGACTCGGCTACGGCCAGGCGCAAACCTCGACGGCGCAACAATTTACCTACAGTGACTTCTAAGGGTTCATCCATAGCAAGGACTGGTGAAGGCACCTTATCAAAACCACCATTCATACAACACAGGTAATTTGTGATCCAGCCATCATCACCCGTCTTTTTATTACCTAAACTTGTTAATTTTCAACTTACCAACTTTTTCGCTAAGGATACAGCCTGGCTGGCATCTGGCGCAAAACCGTCTGCACCAATCTGGTCGGCGTAATCGGCTGTAACCGGCGCTCCCCCGATAATAATTTTAACTTTCTCCCTCAAGCCCGCCTCTGATATAGCATTAATGGTTGTCACCATATTCGGCATAGTTGTGGTCAATAACGCAGACATTCCCACAATGTCTACTTCTTCCATCTGGATAGCTTCAATATATTTTTCTGGAGAAACATCGGTCCCCAGGTCTGTAATCTCAAATCCACCCCCTTCTAGCATCATGGCAACCAAATTTTTACCAATATCGTGCAGGTCACCTTTAACCGTTCCGATTGCAACCTTACCCACCGGCTTTACGTCTGCATCGACCAATAGCGGCTTTAAAATACCCAGGCAAGCTTGCATAGCCCGGGCGGATATCAACATTTCTGGGACAAAATACTCGCCTTCTTCGAACAGCCGTCCGACCTCTTCCATAGCCGGAATTAAGCCCCCATGTAGAATTGCCACCGCATCAATATCTGCATCTAAAGCTCCTTGCACATATTCCGTAGCACCTGCCATATCTCCATCAAGGATTGCTTGATAAATATTCGCGAGTTTGGGATCCATGTATTACCTCCTTGAATCAAGATCAATTAGGAGAATTGCTTCGATATCAGTCAATTACGAATCAATTGTCCGTTCGTTAGGATAAAGAACAAACCATGTTTAACATATAATTCCTTTGGTGTCAACCATTACATATCTAAATTTATCAATCAGCTTATTAGCGTCTTGATTTCACACATTTCAGCCATAAACTACAAGAATTTGTGCCTATTGATGACACATACTACCAATCATGATAATATTTGACGAATTGTTCCAACTATTTAAAATATCATAATTAAGCACCAGATATGGACAAAACCATCAAAAGCCTTTATTTGCACAATATCGGAGACATCCGGCTTCACACGGAAGAGCCTCCTACTGCTAGCTCAGGAGAGGCCTTGCTTCAGGTTGAATCCGTAGGTATATGCGGTTCAGATATCCACTGGTTTATGGAAGCCGGAATTGGTGATGCTCAGTTACCAAAGCCACTGGTTCTAGGTCATGAATTTGCTGGACAAATACTGACGGGTACCCGTAAAGGAGAAAGAGTTGCCGTAGACCCAGCGATCCCGTGTAGGCATTGTGGTTTTTGTCTGCAAGGACACCCTAATCTCTGCGAATCAATTAAATTCGCTGGTCATGGAGAACAAGATGGTGCACTACGTGAACGGATGACCTGGCCGGAGGATCGACTTTTCCCTATTCCGGATTCCATATCAATGAGTGCAGGAGCTATGCTTGAACCCTTAGGCGTGGCCCTGTTTGCAGTTGAATTAGCGAAAATCAAGGTAGGTATGCGAGTGGGAGTGCTGGGGTGTGGCCCAATCGGGTTATTGATCATCCAATTACTCCGGCTGGCGGGTGCAACACAAATCGTGGCTACTGAAAAATTACCCCATCGTATCGACGCAGCAAAAGAATTTGGTGCCACACATGCTATTCAAATCCGTGACGGCCTCGAAGTAGAAAATATATTATCTATCACCAATGGGGAGGGCTTAGATGTGTGCATAGAAGCCGCGGGGGAGAATGAGGCGGTGGAAACAGCCATCGAATCCGCCCGTCCAGGGGCGCGTGTAATATTGGTTGGCATCCCTACGAATGACAAAACCAGCTTCAAAGCTTCGTCAGCGCGTCGTAAGGGATTAACCATAAAACTCTGCCGGCGAATGAAACACACCTACCCGCGCTCTATCCAATTAGTCGCAAGTGGGCAGATTGATGTCGAAAGCCTGGTAACGCATCGATTCGCCATGAACGAGTATGAGCAAGCCTTTGCTACTGCGGCTCGACGCGATGGACTGAAAGTAATAATTGAGCCTTCGAGTTGATCCACTATCATCAGGGAATAAATTATAAAATGCAGACTCTCAGCGGAGTGATTTGGGACATGGATGGCGTTCTTGTGGATACAGGAGAGTTCCATTTTCAATCCTGGATGGACACATTGAGTAACTTTGGGATTCCATTTTCTCGTGAGACCTTTAACACTACTTTTGGGATGAATAACTTTGGCATTTTGAAGTCAATCATGATGGATCAATTTAATCATGAGATATTCTTAGCCATCAGTGAGCAAAAAGAAGACAGGTTTCGAAAGGCGATCCGCGGGAAAGTAGAAACGCTCCCGGGAGCAGTACCCCTGCTCACATCCATTAAACGCGCAAATATCCCCCAAGCAATCGGCTCATCTGCACCTGATGCCAATATCGATGCAATTGTCAGCGAATTAGGGCTCCATCAATATTTTCAGGCGATTGTATCTGCCGCCGAAATGCCAGGTAAACCAGATCCCGCCGTCTTTTTAACTGCGGCACAATTAATGGATGCATCTCCAAACCATTGTGTTGTCATCGAAGACGCCATCGCTGGTGTAGAGGCTGCGCACCGGGCTGGCATGAAATGCGTTGCAGTTACGACAACCAATCAGGCCAGAGACTTGCGAACTGCGGATATGATCGTCGACCGGCTCGATACCATCTCGGTAAACAATTTAGTTGCATTGTTCGATTAGCTAAGTTTTTATCGGAATAGGGGGAGGATCCCAATCTCGCCGTTTATATTTCACTCATTCTTCCGTGAACTCCACCATGTTAGAATTAAATCATGATGAACGTATCGTCCCAGCTTAAAGCAGTTTTGGATACAGTCCCCACCAAACCCGGTTGCTATTTGATGAAGGATGGCGGTGGGAAGGTCATTTACGTGGGTAAAGCAATCAATCTGCGCAACCGGGTACGTTCATATTTTCATAACAGTGCTCAGCACCATCCCAGAACACAGAAGCTTGTAGCAAAGATTGCGGACATTGAATGGATCGTTGTGGATTCTGAACTAGAAGCCTTGATCCTGGAGATGAACCTGATCAAAAAATATCGCCCACATTACAATGTGCGATTAAAGGACGACAAGCGCTACCCCTATATCAAGGTTCATTGGGAGGATCCCTTTCCTAAAGTGACGGTGACCCGGCGGATGCTGCAAGATGGTTCACGATATTTCGGACCTTATACCAGTGTGTGGGCTGTACACCAAACCCTCGATGTGCTCAGGCGCATATTTCCGTACCTTACCTGCGACCGGGTTATCACCGGTAGGGATAAACGTGCCTGCTTATACTATGACATCAAATTATGTACAGCCCCTTGTATAGGGGTAATCGATCAGGACAACTATCGCCAGATGATAGACGACTTGTGCCAATTCCTTATGGGCCGAACGGAGCCAATCGTCTCTCGTTTGCATATCCAAATGGAAAAAGCTGCAGAGGATTTAAAATATGAGCAAGCCGCCACCATCAGGGATCAATTGCAAGCTATTGAGAAAGTCGTCGAGCGCCAAAAGGTGGTCTCATCAGACTATATTGACTCCGATGTAATTGCTATGGCACGCTCGAATGGTGAAGCTTGCGTACAAGTTTTCTTCATCCGCAGTGGAAAACTGATCGGTCGGGAGTATTTCCTGCTCGAAGGTACCGAAGAAACACCAGATGCTGGGGTAATGGGCGAATTCATCAAACAATTCTACGACCAAGCCCCAAATGTGCCCCCACAGGTTTTACTACCTCACGAAGTGGAAGAAGCCCAAATCATTCGCCAATGGTTGAGGCAAAGAAGCCAGGATAATAAAGTTGAAATCCTGGTACCTCGCCAGGGTCAGCAACAGGAACTGATCCAAATGGCAGCAGAGAACGCCGCCGAAACCCTGGCAGCTCTCCAGGCTCAATGGGAAGCTGACCGTCACCGTCAGACACAAGCGCTAAATGAGCTGCAGGAAGCGTTAAACCTGTCTATGCCCCCCAATCGCATTGAATGCTATGATATCTCAAACACGCAAGGGACGGCGGCGGTGGGTAGTATGGTCGTTTTCGAACAAGGTGTTCCTAAGAAGAAACACTATCGCCACTTCAACATCCGAAGCGTTGTCGGACCTGATGATTTCGCCAGTATGCAAGAGGTGCTAACACGGCGTTTCAACCGTTGGAAAGTGGATCAGGATGCCAAGAAAACGCCTGGGAAAAAGACCGATCAGTCTTTCGGTTTATTACCAGATTTACTGTTAGTGGACGGGGGGAAGGGACAACTGAGTCGAGCAATTACCGTTTTGGAGGATTTTGGCTTCCAGGGTAAAATACCTGTAGCTGGTTTGGCAAAAGAAAACGAAGAGCTATTCATACCTGGGCAGCCAACTTCTATTATACTGCCCCGGCATTCACAGGGCCTATATCTGATCCAGCGCATTCGAGATGAGGCACACCGCTTCGCTATTACGTCCCATCGCCGATTGCGTACCAAGAAAGGATTAGCTTCCCGATTAGACGCAATACCTGGTATCGGACCTGCCCGGCGAAAGCTACTGCTCAACCATTTCGGCTCAATCTACGATATTCAGCAAGCAACCTTGGAAGAGTTAACAGCCGTACCTGGAATCTCACCCAAGCTGGCTAAAGAAATCAAATCACACCTAGAGTAACCTGTTTATTCTAACAGGTTCAGGAGAAAAATATGGCAAAGAAGAAAAAAAGCACTTCCAAACGCGTGAGTCGCAAGATCCGAACTCAACAAATAATTTTCGGTATCATCGCCGTAATAATTATTATCAGTTTTATCATAAGTCTGATCGCGAGATAATTGTTTGTGATCGCTATTTACCTATAACACGACCTTCTCATCTCCCATCAGAGAGTTCACAGCATAGCTAAATTCTCGTACCGAGAAGGGCTTTTGCAACCAATGAACATCACCCCTCTCCAATAAGGACTGGTTCTCACCTTCTAAGGGATGTCCGGTAACAAACAGGATCTTGATATGGGGCCACCGCTCTTGTAAAACGCGGTAAAGATCGACCCCTCCCATTTCTGGCATTACTACATCACTTACAACCAACGAGATAGACTCCTGAGTGTCATCAATCCGTTCCAGCGCTTCCACACCATTCAGTGCAGTCAATACATTGTAATTATGGGCATCTAGAAGGGCGCGCAAGGCTTCAAGTGTGGCGCGATCATCCTCAACAACCAATGCTGTAACACCTACACCATCAAATCTGGTTTGAGGTTCTGGAATATCATCCTCTTCTAGCGATGTTGGAAGTGGTGGTATATAGATTGTAAATCTGGTCCCTTTGCCGAGTTGACTTTGAACCTTAATATAGCCACCATGTTGTTTGATAATGCCATATACTTGAGCCAAACCCAAACCTGTACCTTCACCGGCGGATTTTGTGGTGAAAAACGGCTCAAACATATGCGGTAAATTCTCGGGGGAAATACCAACTCCGGTGTCCTTAACTGATATTCGAACCCACTCCCCTGGAACCATATCAGATATCGGTGGTGGCTCCCCTGATCGGAGATAAAACCGGTCCAACTCAAAGCTTAGTAAGCCACCATTTGGCATGGCATCGCGGGCATTAACAGCTAAATTCATGAACACTTGTTGTAATCGAGTTGGGTCCGCACGTACAACATAATTTTCTCCCTGGTAAGACAAATCCAAGTCAATTGTCTCCGGCATGACGCGTCTTAACATTTTTTCAAATTCTTTCATGAACGGTAACAAGGCAAGAGGGCTTTGTTCCATTACCGACCGGCGGCTAAAATCGAGTATCTGTCGGATTAAACTAGCTGCGCGGTGAACTTGCTGTTGTATGATGCTGATCCGGTCTCGACTAATTGGGGGTAGCTTGGGTTCCTGGCTTAACAGATCAGCATAAACCAAGATGGCTGCCATAATATTGTTAAAATCATGGGCTATACCTGCTGCCAACTGCCCTACGGTCGCCAGACGGTCCTGCATATGTATACGTGCCTGGTTTTCTCTTTCCCGGGTAACTTCACGCAGGGTCACTACCCATTGATGCTTCTCACGCAGTACAGGACGTGCCTGAGCTTCAAAAATCCGGTGTGTAGGTCCATCCAGAGCAATATCTATGGGAGAATTATCATTGTGTTCTGCGATTAAATCTTCAATTGCCTTGGACCCAAGATGAGAAATCTGACTATCCTCTACACCTTCATTTAGTACAGACAATATCATCCTACCTAAAGGATTCGCAACGAGTAGCCGGTAGTCTGAATCAAGAAGCAATACCCCCACTGGCAGATGTTCAACCAGACTTTCAAGCCTTTTCTGTTCCGCTGCAAGCTTAGCTGCCATACTTTGGATAGCGTTAGAAGCATGATTGGCAAATGTATCTAGCAATCGTTCTTGTTCACGCCCAAACTCATTCCCATTTTCATTTCCGGCAACCAATAGGCCGACCAGGTCTCCAGCAGACATGATTGGAGCATGGATTAGAGAAGTAAGCTTTTCAATCGAAGTATCATTGCCGTTTGTTCCTGCTTGAGTGAAAATCTCGATATTAGCGCTATCTTTATTATCAATGTACCTATCATGTACAGGGAGCAGTTCTAGGTAGTCGGATTTCAGTTTATCTAAGACGATCGGGGTTATTGAACGATCAGCATCCACAGCCAAAATATGATTCCCTTCGATAAACAAACCTCCCGCCACCAACTCACTCTGGACAGCATTACGCAGATGACTAAGCAAAAGACGGAGTAACTCCTCATATGAAAGTGCATAGCCTATCTCATGGCTGAGCTCATTGAGCTCAACTAACTCAGCAGTGCGCTGAGCAACGGTATGCTCTAACTCTTCAGCATGATTTCTTACTCTTTCGTATAAAACCGCGCTTTCCAAGGCGATGGAAATCTGCCCAGCTAAAACCTCCACGAAGTCCCGATCTTGTAGGCTAAGTTGTCCTACATCTTGGCTTTCTATATTGATAACTCCAACAACCACTGTCCCGTGAAAGATTGGCACAACGAGCTCTGAGACTGTATTTGTGTAGCATTGAAGGTAATCCGAATCTTGGCTGACATCGGTCACTAGAGCCGCTATTCCAGTCCGCGCCACTCTACCTACAATTCCTTGAGTCAATAATAAGCTATCCCAGGGGGGCATAACTCCATAATAAGCCCTCTGCACAAGCGATTCACCTTCTACCAATAGGATCTCCACTTGGGAATATCCGAGACGGTGAGCTAATTGAACCACCACTTCGTCCAGTAAAACTTGCACCTCCAAGCGCTGATTGAATATTTGTGCTAAGTTCTGGATTAAAGTTTTCTCTGCCAAACGACGCTGGATAGCTTGATATTGAGCAGCATTACTCAACGCTAGACCCACTTCCTGGCAAATTGCCTGTAAAAGGGTCAATTGATCATTAGAGAATGCTATTTCTTGCACATGGAGAACAGAAAGCACACCCAATAAGCTATCGCCAGCTAATATCGGGGCGCATATTGCAGAACGTATATCATCATCAATTCCTGGGAATTCTAACCAGCGATGGTCTTCTTTGACATTGGGGACATTTACTGCCTGCTGATTTTGAGCGACCCAACCTACCAGTCCAAGTCCAGGACGGATCACCTGCTTCTCCTCAAATTCTGAAAGACAATTCTCAGATCGACCGTAAATGTAGCGCATACTCAAGCGGTTTTCTGTTGGCAGGTACAGGAATGCCTGCCCAACTATGCCTTCCAATTCCTGGCTCGTTCGGGTAATCGCACCTTTCAAGATTTCATCTGAGTCCAGGCTGGCAGACACTTCCCGACCCAATTCATACAATAAACTCAGATGGCGCTGTTCTGTGGCGGCTCGCGCATATAATCGTGCGTTCTCTATCGCAATGGCAGCCTGATCGCCAAGCAAACGTAACAGGCGCAACTCAGCATCCTCGAACTCTCGCGGGGATGAATAAGAAATATTCATCACACCGACAACCCGCGGACCAATCTTGAGTGGTAAACCAGCGATAGCACCTGTCCAATCTGGGGGAGCATCCGCAAACAGGGAATGCTTGCGCATATCTGGTACAACGGTCGCCTCTCCGCTACGAGCGACGGTATAGGTCAACCCATTTGGACGAGGATTACTCCAGGCTTGGGCTTGAATCCCATCCGCCCATAACGCTGCTCCAAACGTCAAGCGACCACCATTCTCTGAGTTGTAAAGGAAAATATGACCATTACTAACACCAGGAAGAAGTTTAATCACATTGTCAAGAATAGCATTTAATACTTCATGAAGCTCAAGGCTTGCCGTTAATCCAAGGCTCGCCTGGCGGACTGCCTCTAATTCAGCAGCTCGTTTACCTTCTGCTTCATATAACCTGGCGTTATCCAATGCAATTGCGACATGATTGGCGAACGCCTCCATCGCCGGAACATCATTCATTGAAAGACCTTCTCCAGCCACGTTTAGGACACCACGTACCTGCCCTTCAGACACGAGTGGTGAAAAGATGGCCGGAGAAGAGCCTAAGATCTTAACAATGATCCGAGCAAATGGCGCTGCCTCATCCGGGAGTATTTGGGAAACAACAACACTACTTTCCGGGACAAAAACAGTTTTCTCACATTCAATAACCTTTTGATAAATATCGATCTTCGCTATGCGAAATTTATAACCGTCAATTATCTTGCTCAATCCAGTGATTCTTTCCAGCCGTTTATTTACGCGACCTGGCAGTGAAAAGGCACGAATAACTAAATTCTCTCCTTTTTCATCTATTAAGCTTAGACCACCGCGCAATCCAAGCTTCCTTATCTGCTCACTAACAGCGCGCAAGACTTCAGCCTCTGATCGAGCAGAGCGTTGCAGTGAAGCCGCTGCCGCATTGAGTGCGTACAACAACTTCGTGCCCCGACCACTATCCGGAGCATTTCCATATTGATACGATTTATTAACCATCGAATACCTATTTTTTTTGGCGAACAAGCTATCAGGACATCTAAATTCCCTGCAGTGGGCACCTAGGGAAGTGCCCACCCTCGTCTCGCACCAGGTATAATCTAATTACCCAAGTTTTCCATTAACCATTATAGATGACTTCTGGAAAAATTCACCTTACGGTTTTATTCGTTGGGTAAATTGTCCCCCAAATTAAATTCACAGTGGCGTAGGAATAAATCATCCCTACGCCACATTATTTAGACAAACATCTAATTTTAAAACAGACCAAGCACCCGACCTGTTTCCAGATCCAAATCTACATCGTAGTAGACAGGACGTGTTGGCAAGCCTGGCATAGTGCTCATTGCACCTAGTAAGGGATACAGGAACCCAGCACCGACCGAAGCACGAATATCACGAATCGGTACTCGGAAACCTTTCGGAACGCCTTTTAAGGTGGGATCATGGCTCAAGCTTAGATGGGTTTTTGCCATACACAGGGGCAGGTTATCAAATCCGAGACGAGTATAAATCTCGATCTTCTCCTCGGCTTCAGGAGAGTAATCCACACCATCAGCGCCATAAATTTCTTTACAGATGATCTCAATCTTGTCTTTGATTGAGATGTCTAATGGGTACAGGAATTTGAAATCGCTGGGTTTCTCAGCTACCTTTACTACAGCCTCAGCTAAGGCAACTGCACCTGCACCACCCTCCATCCAGTGCCGCGACACTTGGGCATCCTCAGCTCCGGCATTGATTGCAGCCTGACGGACTAACTCGACTTCAGCTTCTGTGTCATCCGCAAACGAGTTTACCGCCACAACCACAGGAATACCAAAGCTCAATGCATTTTTAATGTGAGCTTCAAGGTTGCCAAGACCTGCTCGTAGTAGGTCAAGGTTCTCTTCAGTGTAGGCAGGATCGAGCGGCTTACCTGCTACTACCTTTGGACCACCACCATGCATTTTTAGAGCTCGCACGGTTGCCACTAGAACGACCACATTGGGGATCAAGCCAGAATAGCGACACTTGATATTGAAGAACTTCTCCATACCAATATCAGCCCCAAAGCCAGACTCTGTCACCACATAGTCAGCCAGCTTTAGAGCGATACGATCAGCTACAATGGAGCTATTCCCGTGTGCGATGTTTGCAAATGGACCGGCGTGGACGAAGACAGGCGTACCTTCCAAAGTCTGCATAAAGGTGGGCTTGATAGCGTCCTTCATAAGGACTGTCATCGCACCTGCAACACCAAGATCTTCAGCCGTTATGGCTTCGCCGGCCCTGTTGGTCCCGATCACAATTAGTCCGATACGCTCACGCATATCTGCCAGATCGTTGGTCAATGCCAGGATGGCCATAATCTCACTGGCAACAGTGATATCAAAACCCGTCTGACGAGTAAAACCCTTTTCAGCGGCTCCTTCACCAACAGTGATCGTGCGTAGGAAGCGGTCGTTAGTATCTACTACTCGTCGCCAGGTGATGCTATCAGGATCGATATCCAACCGGACAAAGCGACTGCGCTCTTCTTCTGTCAGTTCATTGGGGTCAGTCTTATCAATGCCCAATTTCTGGAGGCGACGTAGCATCGTGGGAGAGAATTTGCGGTTGCCCTCTTTATCCGGTGGACATAACCGCCTGAATAGCGCTTCGTCGGTTTGCCTGGATTCATGGAACATGCGCGTGTCAATGGCAGCAGCTAATAAATTATTAGCTGCGGTTATCGCGTGGAGGTCACCCGTTAAATGAAGGTTGAAATCTTCCATTGGAATAACCTGGCTATATCCACCTCCAGCCGCGCCGCCTTTGATCCCGAAGGTTGGTCCTTGACTTGGTTGGCGAATACAAGTAAATACACGCTTGCCCAGGTGTGCCCCTAAAGCCTGACTCAACCCCACCATTGTCGTGCTTTTACCTTCACCTAGCGGTGTCGGCGTGATCGCGGTAACATCGATGTATTTGCCGTCTGGAACATCCTTGAGGCGATCAAGCACTTCCAGTTTTACTTTGGCTTTGTAATCGCCATGGAGCTCAAGTTCATCAGGCCGTAAACCTACTTCCTCAGCTATCTGAGCAATCGGTTTTAGGTAAGCCTCTTGAGCTATTTCGATATCTGAGGGAACTGGATATCTTAGTTTTATCTTCGTAGGGGTAAAGCTGCGAAGACCTGGAAATTTCTTTGACTCACTCATATTCACTCCCTTTCATATTCTGAATAGATGTTTGTTTTGTAACTGCTCAGGCTAAAACCTTTACAGAGAGATCTTGGGGAAATGGCGAGCGTGTGTGTGTAGGCATCCACGTACACCATTTTCCCAGCCCTCTCTTTCCCAAGCTGAGAAGCTACTGTATATTAATGACCTTATTGTGACAGAATTCGTTATTCTTATCAAGGGACGCAAATCATTATCGGATATGCCGAGTGTCACGATTCACCCGGTACAACAGCTTATTATCCGATTAATTTGTTTACCTCGTACTCTGGTTAGTTAAAATCTTTTACTAGATATAGTTTCCCCCTCTCAAAACCTCTGCGCAAATAATAATGACGAGTACCGACCGCAGAGATTACAGCCAGTCTCGAGAAACCCTTTAACTGAGCGATTCTCTCAGCGTGCTCAATTAACCTTGTGCCCAAACCAGCATGTTGCGCGGCACCACGTTGCTCTTCCCCAACTTGCAGAGACTGTCCATAAACGTGTACTTCCCGAATGATCGCCGCGTTATTTAAATCTTCTAGACCTGTATTCGGCGAATTATCAGCCGGCAATGAGAGACGAAGAAAGCCAGCCAATTTATCATCAGGCGTTACGAAAGAGAGAAAGTGCTCCTCTGTTCCCCCAACCTTGTAGACCAAATTGTCTAAATTAAGTTCACCTACTTCTACACCCGCACCACGTACTTCCCGGCAGCGCACACATTGGCAGCGAGTATTTCGACGCTCCATCTCACGGTGTACATCCTGTCTGAGGCTGGTGCGTTTATTGCCTTCCACCACATTGGTAGAGGGTATATCGCGTATGATACGGTTAACCCGGCAATAACGCGGGATGTCCGGTTTAATATCGGCAATCAAATCTACCAGTTCTTCCGTAGTATAGGGGCTGAACTCTCCCCTCAGCCAGTACTTATATAATTCTGCATTTGCCAATAATTGAGTGGGATAAATCTTGATCTCATCAGGGCAAAGATCAACCCACAGGTGCTGAAAATCCCTCCCGTCGGATTCAATTGTAGCTCCTAACAGATTGGGCATCCAATGAAGCACAATCTTGAATCCAGCCGCACGTATTAGGGCTACCGCACGGCGTGTCTCATCTACGGTATGCCCACGTTTATTAAGCTCTAAAATACGATCATCCAGACTCTGAACACCCATTTGTATTTTGGTGACACCTAGCGACCGTAACCAGGACAACTCGTCCGGGTCAATATGATCTGGACGGGTCTCGATGACCAAACCAACGCATCGATGCGATGTAGTTTCATTAATCGATTGGGCATCAAATAAAGATGTCGAATCTATCCCATTCATTGCATCGAAGCACCGTTGGAGAAACCATTCCTGGTAATCTCTGCGATAAGAGCTCCACGTCCCTCCCAGAACGAGCAACTCGATCTTGTCAGTTGGATGGCCTATAGCATCCAGGGTATCAATTCGCGCTTTGACTTGATCGTACGGCTCAAACTCGTGCTGCAAAGCGCGCATAGCGCCAGGCTCATCAGGCAAATAGCTCTTAGGCATACGCACGTCGGTGGGGCAAAAAATACACTTACCGGGGCAAGGATATGGTTTGGTTAATACAGTAACTGTTGTAACTCCGGAAAGGGTACGCATCGGCTTCATACGTATACGCGCTAGCAGCTCAGGATCTTGCTCCCACTCACCGCGATCAATAAATGCCCGATAGACCGCTACAAGGGTTGATTTTGCCAAGTAACCCCCACCAGGTAACGGGTGATGACGAACAGCATCCAGAACCTCACCGCCTGCACGCACCTCTTCCAACACATCCCGCGCCAATAATAAAGTCTCAGGATCAATTTGATGGGATTCAAGCCAGCGTTGGTTTTTCATATAAAGTCAAGTTTCGTTCTAGCTTTTCCGCAACTGCCTATTATTACAGTAAAATTTGGGTTACGCTTATTTAAGGCTATAATAATCAGGTGGACTCAACAACCGTAAAAAAAATAATAGCGCTCAATCAACAATTTTACCAGACCTTTGCACTCCAATTTTCTGCCACACGGATGCAACTGCAACCCGGGGTCCAGAGATTGTTAAACAGATTCTCAAGTGAAGACCGTATCCTGGATTTAGGCTGTGGCAATGGAGAGCTAGCCCGCGAAATGGACCGTCGAGGCTACCAAGGCACCTATGTGGGACTTGATTTCAGTCCAGGTTTGTTAGCCGTAGCCAGGGAAAGCTCTTTTCGAAATTTACAGTCCAATTTTATAACGGCTGATCTTACCTCACCGAACTGGGAAAGTATAATACCGAACCAACATTTCGATATAGTGCTCGCTTTTGCAGTTCTACACCACCTTCCAGGAGATGATCTGCGCCAATTATTCCTACACAACGTACTCGCCCACACTGAACCAATGGGACAATTTTTTCATTCAGAGTGGCAATTCTTGAGAAGCGAACGTTTGAGGTCTAGAATCCAATCTTGGGATAATATCGGACTAAGCGAATCCGATGTAGAACCTGGCGACTATTTGCTCGATTGGCGGCGTGGTGGCTATGGCTTACGATATGCCCATCACTTCACTGAGGATGAACTAGCAGATCTAGCTACAAGAACCGGTTTCACGGTTCTCGAAACCTTTTTCTCAGATGGGGAAGGGGGCAAATTAGGCTTATACCAGGTGTGGGAACCTGCCTGATCGATACATGCTTCACGCTCCACTATTTATGTGCTACCATTAAACAATGCGTATTCTGGTCTTCTCCGATATCCATGCCAATCTGACGGCTCTGGAGACTGTATTTGCCAATGTTGGCGAAGTAGATGCCGCCTGGTGCCTTGGCGATCTTGTTGGTTATGGTCCCGATCCAAACGAGTGCATCGAGCGAATACAGGAACTTCCCAATCTGGTATGCATTCTCGGAAACCATGATGCGGCCACTCTCAAACAAATTGATTCAGCTACATTTAATCCTGAAGCCCGGAACGCCATCCACTGGACACAAAATACGCTTAAAGATGCCAACTTTAAGTTCTTGAGCCAACTTCCCCAAAGGGTAAACAACCAAAATATAACTCTGGTTCATGGTAGCCCCCGTCAACCTATTTGGGAATATCTTCTCGATGCGTACAACGCTACCCAGAGCTTCAAATATTTCGACACACCTTATTGCTTTGTTGGACATACCCACATTCCAATCCTATATTACCTCGCGAAAAACCGGAGCTCTGCAAAATTATATGTTCCAAAACCTGATACCA
The DNA here is from genome assembly GCA_030636125.1 of Chloroflexota bacterium. The sequence continues at coordinate 16,606 of DAOVXM010000007.1, forward strand.
ATCTATCCCTACAACCACGCATGATACTTAACCCTGGCTCGGTAGGCCAACCTCGAGACAGGGATCCCAGAGCAGCTTACGCAATTTTCGATGACCAAGAACGAACCTGGGAGTTGCATCGTGTTGAATACGATATCGAATCGGTTCAGAGCCGCATGTGGGCAGCAAAGCTATCCCAGAGGCATATTCAACGCCTTTCCGCTGGTTGGTAAGCATTTAAGGGAACTAGTAGCTACTCAGCCTAGGCAGTTACGGGAACTATTTATATATGGGGAACGTCAATAGGATATAAAAAAATTAGGAGGTGGGTTCATGATCAGAAAGATCTTATTCACAAAATTAATAATTATCTTGCCCTTGGGCATATTATTCCTTTCTGCTTGTGCATCTGCTGCGTCTGAATACATGGCAGAGCCTTCAGCCCCAGAAGTAGCGCGAGAAGGGGGAGTCTATTATGACGAAGAAGCAAATAATTCGGTTCAGATTAGTAGTACCATCCCCGAAGCCAAACGATTGGTAATAAAAAATGCTGATATGACGATCGTTGTACTCGACCCATCTCAATCTATGAACGACATTGCCCAAATGGCTGAGTCAATGGGCGGGTTTGTGGTTACTGCCAACCTTTATCAGCGCCAATTAGAAAGTGGCATCGAAGTTCCTCAGGCATCAATCACCATCCGCGTGCCTGCTGAGCAATTTGATGATGCGATTTCCAACATCCGCTCTCAAAGCGATCGCATGCCTATCAGTGAGAATATCAATAGCCAGGATGTGACTCGCGAGTACATCGATTTACAATCGCGGTTGCGCAACCTGGAAGCGACCGAAGCTCAATTGGTAAAAATCATGGACGAAGCCAGGAGAACCGAGGATGTTTTATCAGTGTATAACGAGCTTGTCCAGATTCGAGAGCAAATCGAAGTGATCAAAGGTCAAATTCAATATTACGAACAATCGGCGATCTTATCTGCCATCAGTGTAGAATTGCTCGCAAACGAGGCTGTGCAACCGCTAACCATTGGCAGTTGGCAACCAGTGGGAGTCGCTAAATTAGCAGTTCAGACTTTGATCAATACCCTGAAGTTCTTAGTAAACGCAGCCATTTGGATTCTGCTCTACGTTCTGCCAGTGCTACTGGTGATCTTCGTAATATTTTTCCTGCCGCTCTACCTGGTATGGCGTGTTTACCGACGCAGACGTGATAAGCGTAAAGAGAATGCTCCAACTACGCAGACTCCGACTGAAAGCATTGATGAATAAAATTGGGGCATCCAATAAAATCTAAAATATGTAAGATGACCGGCGATGTAAATGCCGGTCATTTGATCATTAATTGCTATCAACTCAATACTATATGCTGTGGAATGGTTTCATCCAGGGATGCCGCATAATTTCAATCTTTCATTTTCAATTTTAGGCACTACAAACGACAAAAGAGTATAATGTGCGCCATGATCGAATTGGCACAACCGACGCAATCTCTCCTTGGCATCCAGTTAACAAACCCCCAATTATCAGCTTTACAACAATACGAGCATGAGTTGTTAGAGTGGAATTCACTTTACAACCTGACTGCCATCAGCGATCCTGACAAGGTACGCATAAAACATTTTTTAGATTCATTGTCCTGCCTTTTAGTGATGCGTGAGACAACCTTCAAACGTGTGATCGACGTTGGCACAGGGGCAGGTTTTCCCGGACTGCCGCTCAAGATCGTGTGCCCAACAATGCAAATAACGCTGGTGGACTCAGTTGGAAAGAAAGTTGATTTTTGTAACCATATTGTGAAAACATTAGGGTTGGAGGGTGTGGAAGTCATCCAGGAGCGGGCTGAAAACATCGGTAAGAAATCCGAATATCGTGAACAATACGATTGGGCTATCGCTAGGGCTGTGGCAACAATGTCTGTACTGGCGGAATTTTTGTTGCCACTGGTCCGTGTGGGAGGTAGTATGCTGGCGATGAAAGGGGAAAGTGCGCCAGCAGAAACTCAGGCTGCTGAACATGCCCTTCGTGTTTTGGGGGGACATTTGAACCGTCTGGTGCCAGTCGTACTACCTGGTGTAGTTGACGAGCGTTATTTAGTCGTGGTCGACAAACTAGCAGCATCCCCACAAAAATATCCGCGCCGGGCAGGAGTGCCAGTCAAAAAACCGCTCAAACACCAACAACAGCCCAATCCCCCACAAATCAATTAGGGGTCAGATCCACTTGGCGGAGTGCCCTTAGCACACCACCCCACAACTATTGATTAAGAGAATATGTCCTTTAAGATGGTCGCTGCTCAAATCGATCTTTCCAAAATCTAATCTAGCAGCCTCCCATTTTGAACACGCCAGAGTGTTGCACGGTTGGCGAAATCAGGAGAGAAAAGATCAAGATCAGTTGTGGTCAGCAAGGCTTGCTCACTCTCCACTAAGCGGGTAAGCAGATCATCACGACGCTGAATATCCAACTCAGCTAACACTTCATCTAATAAGAGCACAGGCCATTGCCCTGTCTTTTCCTTCATCCAGCCTACTTCAGCTAGTTTTAAAGACAGCATAGCAGTACGTACTTGTCCACGCGAACCATATGTACCCAGATCGATACCATTACTATAAAAACGCATCTCATCGCGATGAGGGCCGATTGTGGTCACCCCGCGAGATATTTCTTCAACTCTTAGCCGCGCCAGACTATCCATAAAACCTTGCTGTATTTTCTCCACGGAAACACCCGAGCGATCGACCGGAGCTTCCAACGGAAGCGCAATCTGCTGCGCGGGTTGGGGTAATGGATCATAAGCCGGCTCATACGAAAGACGCAAAACCTCTACACCCCGGGTTAATTGGTTGTGAAGAGTGGATGCCAGGTTTTCCAACTCCTGGATAGCATGGATGCGGGCACTGATTAACTTGGCACCAGATGCTGTTAATATTTCATCCCAATATCCTAGTTGTTCTGGGTCAGCATTCCGCTCGTTGATTTGTTTGAGCAAAGCATTTCGCTGGCTCAGGGCGCGTGAATAATCCGCCAGATAGGTAGCATAGAAAGGCAGAACCTGAGCCAGGGTTAGATTGAGATAACGACGCCGTTCATCTGGGGCTCCTTCTATGACCCGTAAAGTATGAGGCAAAAAAAGCACAGCATTAAATTGCCCTA
>DAOVXM010000440.1 GCA_030636125.1 Chloroflexota bacterium
CCAACTCATCCAGACCCTTATCAGGTAACGGCACCAAAACAACTGTGTTAGCGCCTGCCTCGACAAGACTACGAATAGCTAACTCCCACTCTTCAGGTGTGCCGACAATGGCCAATTGGTTAATCCAAGCGTCTGGTATGGCTGCTTCGAGGCGCTCTTGGCCCCCGCTTTTTATATATTCTTGTACTTGGGGCAAGATACCCATTGGGGCAAGCTGCGCGTCAATTCCACCGGAAGCAATACTTGAAGCGATTAAAGGGCGCAATTGTTGACGAGCCGTGGCTGTATCTGAAACTGCGCAGGTAAAGGCAAAAACAGTCAAATGGTGGTTACGGTCATGACCGGCTTCTTTTTTTCCACTTTCGATTTGTTCCAGAACCCATGAAATATATGCTGGAGCTGAAAATTCGGCCAAGATTGTACCATCAGCTACCCGCCCAGAAAGAGCCAACGATTTTGGGCCTCTTACTCCCAGCGAAATCGGGGGAATTTGGTCAGGCGGATACATGAGACCAACTTGGTCAAGCTGAATGTACTTTCCATTGAACGATAGCTGCTCCCCGGCGAGTAGCTCACGGATATTGACGGTTACTTCTTCCAGGGCCTTGAGTTGCGACTTAGGGAAGGCACCAATCTGACGCATCCAACCAGCCATCCCATGACCAAGTCCTGGTAAAAAGCGGCCAGGAAAGAGCCGAGATATTGTAGCAATCTCCATTGCCGTAAAGACCGGATTGCGTACAACAGCTGGCATAATGCCCACTCCCACTGTGATCGAGTCTGTACAGGCCAGAGCTGTTGCAGCCGAGGCGATCCCACTGCCATAAAAACAGTCTTCAACTACCCAGAGTTCGTCAAAGCCGGCTTCTTCGGCCTGACGAGAAAAACTGGCTAGATTTTCTGGGGCGTGTTCACGCCTAAACATAATCCCCAAGTTGTAACCCTTTTTGTTTTTCATTGATGTAATTCCTTATCCTAAATTTATCACTGGGTTTTTGGAAAAAAAGAAATCTTCTTGGTGCCAGCTTTGTCCGCTGCTCAAACCTTTACATAGACAAAAACCGAACCAAGTCATCCTTGACGGTGGAGAATCGTTTTGCGATTCTCCTGAATCAAAAACACCCCATCTTGGGTGTTTTTGATATGCCGAAGGTGGGAATCGAACCCACACTCCCGAAGGAACACGAGTTTGAGTCGTGCGCGTCTGCCTGTTCCGCCACTTCGGCGTGTTGCTTGATTTTCAAGGTTGGCTTAAGTATATCGAAAGTTGAATGGTGGGTCAAGCCAAGATGAGGATAAGGTATAATAGAAAGCGCCGGAAAAATGGTGTGCATAAGGTGCGTACACCCCTTATGCACACCATTTTTCCGAGATTTAACCCAACGAGAGAAGATTATGACATCAAACTATACCCAGACTGAATGGAGCCTGTCCCCGCTCTTCCCCTCCCAGGATAGCCGGGAGATGGAGGCGGCTTTCAGCGAACTAGAGAAGATGGTGGCGGAATTTGAAACCCAGCGCGAGCAATTATCGCCTGAAATACCCACAGATGATTTTATGAGCATGATACGCGAGCTGGAGGGCATTAATCATCTAGCCTACCGGATTTATGGGTTCGCCAGCTTAAGTTTTGCCGCAGATACCCAAGACCAGACTGTCCAGGCCTTTTTGGCGCGCGTGGATCAATTTATGGCTGATATGCAGAACCGCACGCTGTTTTTCAGCCTGTGGTGGAAGGATTTAAATGACGAGGCGGCTGAGCGTTTGATGGCGGCCTCCGGAGACTATCGCTACTGGCTGGATGAGCTGCGCCATTTTAAGCCGCATACGCTCTCCGAAGCAGAAGAAAAGATCATCAATATCAAAGACGTCACCGGCGCGAATGCGCTCCACAACCTGTATGATTCGATCACCAATCGTTATGTCTATAAGGTGGAAGTGGAGGGCGAGGTCAAGGAACTGACGCGCGGCGAGTTGATGGTCTATGCCCGCCACCACGATCCGGATTTACGCGCCCGGGCTTACCAGGAGCTGTACCGGGTGTATGGAGAGGATGGACCCATCCTGGGGCAGATCTACCAGACGCTGGTGCGCGATTGGCGTAATGAAAAGGTGGGCCTGCGCCATTTTGAAAGCCCGTTAGCCGCCCGTAACCTGGTGAACGACATCCCCGACGAAGTGGTGGATACGCTGTTGGAGGTGTGTAAAGGTAACGCCACGCTCTTCCAGCGTTTCTTCAATTTGAAGGCGCGTTGGTTGGGGGTAGAACGCCTGCGCCGCTACGATATCTATGCTCCCGTGGCCAAGTCTGAAAAAATGTATGATTTTGGCGATGCTTCCGAGATGGTGCTGGAATCTTTCCGTGAGTTTGAGCCCCGGGTGGCTGATTTCGCCGAGCGCGTGTTTGTTGACGACCGCCTGGATAGCGAAGTGCGTAAGGGCAAGCGCGGCGGCGCTTTCTGCGCAACGATTGTGCCCGAGATGACCCCCTGGGTGCTGCTCAATTACCAGGGTCGCGCCGAAGATGTGGCCACTATGGCCCACGAGCTGGGACACGCCATCCACTCCATGCTGGCCTCCGAGCACAGCCTGTTCACATACCACGCTTCTCTGCCGCTGGCCGAAACCGCGTCTACATTTGGCGAGATGATGCTGATCGACCGCCTGCTGGAAGAGGAAGAGGATGCCGATGTGCGCCGGGACCTGCTCTTCCGCCAGATGGACGATGCCTATGCGACCATTATGCGCCAGGCGTTCTTCGCCCTTTTTGAGCGGCAGGCCCACGATATGATCCAGCAGGGCGCTTCGGTAAATGAGCTGGCAGAAGCATATCAGGAGAACCTGCAAAGCCAGTTTGGTGAGGCGGTCGAGATCAATGATGAGTTTCGCTGGGAGTGGGTCTCGATCCCGCATATTTACCAGGTGCCGTTCTATGTGTATGCTTATGCCTTTGGGCAACTGCTGGTGCTGTCGCTCTACCAGCAATTCAAGGCGGAGGGTGAAGCCTTTAAACCGCGCTATCTCAAGATCCTGGCGGCGGGTGGTTCCGAGGCCCCAACACATATCCTCAGCGAGGCTGGGCTTGATATCTCTAAGGCAGAATTCTGGCAGGGGGGCTTCGATGTGCTGGCCGACCTGGTGGAGCAGCTGGAAGCCATCCCCCTTCCAGCGGCATAGCGCCCATCCTTGGTGTAAAAAATCTGCGACCTCCGATACTTGGGGGTCGTTTTTTTTAACCTGGATTAAAAACCAAAACCACCAGCCTGCAAGACCAGTGGTTTGGTGTCCCCTTTCCACACAGGTTCGTGACCTGGCACGAACGATTTGTGGTTAAGATGGAATAGGGGACTTGTTAATTGATTATACACCGATTGTTGGCATTAGCCTTTATTGCGGGGCACAGTTCGCCCTGGAA
>DAOVXM010000392.1 GCA_030636125.1 Chloroflexota bacterium
CGCCGATCCATGACCATCTGGCAAGAAGTTCTTCTCGCTTTGGGTGTACCAGTCTGCTTAATCTTTCTGGCTGAGCCCCTAGGTCTATCACGCCTGATCGAAGGCTGTTTCATATTATTGCTTAATTGTCAGCTTGGTAACAGTCCCCAAAAACGCACGCAAATCGATAAATTGGGAGTTTGCAACCTGACTTTGGAATTCCGCCAAGATCGGTTATCCAAGGGTATAACTTTTTATCTATGCATGCCGGTAGCTTCTAAGTAGGCGATTGTTAAATTACCGGTTATCAGTTTATCATGAATCAAGTGAAAAAAACCTGTCATGAAACTAACAATACACCAGCACAGCTCCATCATGGTGATATATATAATTTAACCGGAGGGAGTTTATGACTTTCCAAGCACACCAACGTTGGCTGGAATGGGCGCGGGAGATTCAGGGACTCGCCCAAACTGGTCAGCAATATGCCGAGAATGATTATCAGCGTGGACGTTATCAACGGCTGTCGGAGATCGCGGCGGAAATTGTCAGTGAACATGCTGATCTGCATTATAAGCAAGTGGCAGATATATATAAATCCCAAATAGGTTATGCCACACCTCGGGTAGATGTGCGTGGGGCTGTATTTCGTGACAATAAATTATTGTTAGTCCAGGAACGTTTGGATGGTGGATGGACCTTGCCAGGGGGCTGGGCTGATGTTGGTGATATACCATCCGAAGCCGCAGAGCGTGAAGTATGGGAAGAAGCTGGTTTTCGCGTAAAAGCTCGAAAGGTAATCGGTGTCTATGATGCGAACCACATTAGCCCTCTCGAGTTGTTTCATGCATTTAAAATCGTATTCTTATGCGAGTTAATCGATGGTAACGCTCGTCCAAGTATTGAAACATCAGATGTGGCCTTCTTTCGGGAAGATGAAGTCCCCGCAACACTTTCTGGCGAAAGGACTCAACCAAGGCAAATTGCCGATGCTTTTTCCCAACTGGTAAATCCTGATAGACCGACCAGATTTGACTGATGAATAGCGCAACTTTTATACCTGCATCGTTGACCGAGTTACCCTTAAATTTACCAGGTAGGATTTTCCGGAGCCCAATGCCCTACAATTCCAGTGATCCTCAGGGAATACTCTTCGAACAGTATCAGCGCGAGAAAATCTCTGTAATTGTTATGTTGGTTAATGTTGAGGAATGTATCAGAGAAACGGGACATGATCTGCGCGCTTTATACCAGACGAATGGGTTCGAAATATCCTATTTCCCGATCCCCGATTTTGGAGTGCCACCAAGAGATGAACTTTGTCGAGTCCTGGATCACACGATGGATCAGGCACTCTCCGGAAAGAACATCGTTGTCCACTGCAACGGCGGTTTGGGACGGACGGGAATGTTCATCGCCTGTTTGGCGAAACGTGTTTTAAATATATCTGGCGAGCAGGCAGTTTCTTGGGTGCGGGAAAGGATTCCCGGGGCGATAGAGACTGATGCTCAATATAAGATGGTTTTAGGTTGCTGAAGTTAGGAGGTGAAATATGTTGATCACAAACGCCAGGTTGATAACCTGGGATGAACCCAATAATATATTGGAAAATTACGCGCTCTATCTGGCAGAAGGCTATATTGTCGAGATAGGACCGGTAGATGAATTGATCGACCAGTTCCCCGAGACAGAGCGCTTGGATGCATGTGGTCAATATGTCATGCCAGGTAATATCTGCGCTCACACACATTTTTATGGTGCTTATGCTAGGGGATTGGCGATTCCGGGAACGCCCCCCAAGGATTTCCCGGAAATTTTGGAGAAATTATGGTGGCCTCTGGACAAATCTTTGGATCTTGATAGTGTGCGCGCCTCGGCAGATATTATGTTAATCGATGCCATCAAGCACGGCACTACTACATTGATCGACCATCACGCCTCCCCGAATGCCATTGATGGATCGTTGGATGTTATATCAGAGGCTGTGGATGAATCTGGCTTGAGGGCAGTTTTGTGTTATGAAGTCACTGATCGTAACGGGGAGGCTGGTGCCCAAGCAGGAATTAGAGAGAATGTGCGTTTTATCGAGCATGTGGCCGATCGGAAAGTTGCGGGGGGGCGTATTGCGGGGACTTTTGGACTACATGCTAGTCTTACCCTTTCGGATGCCACCTTAGATACTTGTCGGGCAGCAGCACCATCAGGTGTTGGTTTTCATATACATGTTGCTGAGCATGAAGTGGACGAGTACGATAGCCTGCAAAAATCTGGTTTGCGTGTTGTGGACCGCTTACACCGGCATGGAATTTTGGGTCCACGTTCGATTGTGGCTCATGCAGTCCATGTCGATGCCCGGGAGGTCAGCCTACTGGAGGATAGTGGAACTTGGGTAACACACCAACCTCGTTCGAATATGAATAATGGCGTGGGTGTGACCCAGGTGGAATCCTTGATGCGTGCTGGTGTGCCGATGTGCCTGGGGACCGACGGTTTTTCATCGACCATGTGGGAAGAATGGAAGACAGCTTACTTGCTTCAAAAGGTATGGAACCGTGATCCTCGAAGGATGAATGGTATGGATGTTGCCACCATGGGGGCTTATAACAATGCAGCTCTGGCGGGTTCATTCTTCCCTGATGCCCCCCTTGGTGTACTCATCCCAGGCGCGCACGCTGACCTGATTTTTGTAGATTACCACCCATATACACCACTCACACCTGGAAATCTGCCATGGCATATTATCTTTGGTTTTCATGAGAGCATGGTGACAACCACAATCGTAGCGGGAAAGGTGTTAATGCGCGATCGGGAACTGCTTACGATGGATGAAGAAGCGGCAACTGCGCATGCGCGCGAGTTGGCACCAGGTGTTTGGGAGCGTTATCAAGCACAATTTGATTAGAATCATTTGTCCGCAGATTATGGCTTATGATTGACGTCACATTATTATCTCACGTATATATTTGGAGCACTCTATGAATAATCATCTTCCCACCATAGCGATTTTAGGTGGTACTGGCAAAGAGGGACCAGGTCTGGCGATGCGCTGGGCAAGTTCTGGTTACAAAATCATTATCGGATCGAGGGTAACAGAAAAAGCCCAAACAATAGCAGATGAGTTGAACACCAAATTGGGTATAGATACAATTATTGGAATGGAAAATGGGCTGGCAGCCAGGAAAGCAGATATTTGCGTGCTTACCGTGGTGCAATCGGCTCACCAGTCAGCCGTCCAAAGCCTGAAGGTAGATCTTGTCGGAAAGATCTTAGTCGATGCGACTGCCCGAGTTGATTTTCGAGATCCCAAACCACCTTCTCCACCGGCAGCAGCTCGTCTCGCTCAAGACATTTTAGGTCCCGGTGTAAAAGTTGTCGCAGCTTTTCAAAATGTTCCTGCACATGTCTTGAAGAAAAACCTGAGTGGCAAGATTGATACGGATGTACTGGTTTGTGCTGATGATCTTGAAGCAGCCCAACAAGTGATACATCTCGCCGAGGCGGGTGGTATGCGTGCTTATTATTCAGGAAGATTGGATAATGCGATCGTTGTAGAAGGCTTGACCTCAATTCTGATAAGTTTAAACAAATACTATCGAGTAAAAACAGCCAGTATAGGTGTTACAGGTCTGAATGAGATTTAGAGCGGAGACAAAAAATCAACTTCCTGTTTATTCATTAGCTACTATTCTTTATATGATGTTTGAACATAAAAAAGACAACGAGTAATGCTGACGATTACACCACTCCAACGCATTCCCCTTATCCGTCTTGGCGATGATTTAGCGGATATTATCTGGAGCGCTCTGGAGAAAACCGCGATTACTTTAGA
>DAOVXM010000174.1 GCA_030636125.1 Chloroflexota bacterium
ATATAAAAACTTTTGGGATATTCACTTTCCTTGAAGTTTTTGCATATAATAGCGCAAGGTAATCGCAAGGTTTCCGTAGGGTAATCGCAGGTTTCTTGACGAATCCCAACTCTTGTGCTATATTGTTCTGGATTTAAAACCGCTGCGGACCTTTTCTCTGACAATTGATCATTAATGGACTTTCCACGCAAAAACTGGTATTTCAACCAGTTACCTTACGATTAGCATTTGTTTTATAATTTGAAAGAGGTGAGACCTGGAACGAGATGACTAGATTCACCGTGCACGCGCGCAAATTTTTTCGTTAACCCCCAAATCCAAATCTTCTAATTTATGGAGAAGCAAATGTTTAATAGTAAAAAGCTAGTGATAGCATTCGGTTTCCTGCTCGTTGCCAGCATGGTACTTGCAGCCTGTGCACCTGCGGCAACAGCGCCACCACCCGAAACAATCATCGAGACCGTGATTGTGACCGAATTCGTCGAAGGCGAGTCGGTTGAAATAGTGCAGGTCGTTACACCAACCCCAGAACCGACTGGACCACGCACGCTGGTCATCTGCCAGGGACAGGAACCAGATACACTGTATCGGTATGGTGGAACGATGCTCGCTCAGAGCCACATCCTGGAAGCTATCGCTGGAGGCAGCTGGCTTGCTTATGACACGAACTCATTCGCCTACCAGCCGACCATCCTGGAGAAGCTGCCCAACCTGGCTGATGGCGATGCCGTGTTAACCACAGTGACAGTCAGTGAAGGGGATACCGTCGTCGATATTAACCAAGAGATCGTTGCCCTTGATGCTGCCGCTGATCCCCCGATTATGATCGTTCCTGCTGGTGGTAGTCGTCCAGACGCGGTAGCCTACGAGGGCGGCGACTTCGAGATGGACCAGCTCTCAGCCACATTCGTATTGCTGCCCGATCTGATGTGGTCAGACGGCACCCCCTTGACCGCAAGCGATTCGGTTTACGACTTCAACCTGCAGGCCGATCCCGACTCCCCAACAACGAAGTATACACTCGAGCGAACAGCTTCTTATGAGGCTTTGGACGACGTGACAACTGTGTGGACCGGATTACCCGGCTTTAAGGACGCCAGCTACTATCTCAACTACTTCGGGCCTTCCCCCGAGCATATTTGGGGCCAGTTCACTGCCGCCGAGCTGATCGAAGCCGAGGAATCCTCCCGGACACCGATCGGTTGGGGCCCCTACGTGATCGATGAGTGGGTCGCGGGCGACAGCATTACCTTGCACAAGAACCCCAATTATTACCGCGCGGACGAGGGTCTGCCGATTTTTGAGACCGCAGTGTACCGCTTCGTCGGCGAGAACTCCAACGCCAACATCGCCTCCGTGCTGTCCGGCGAATGCGACATCGTCGACCAGACTTCCGGTCTCGACGATCAGAGCGAACTGCTGCTTGAGCTGCAGGCCTCCGGCCAGATCAACGCCACCTTCGTCACCGGTACCATTTGGGAGCACATTGACTTCGGTATCCAGCCAGTCGATTACGACGATGGCTACACCCAGGGTACCGACCGCCCCGACTTCTTCAGCGATCAGCGCACCCGCCAGGCATTCATCATGTGCATGGACCGCCAGGCAGTGGTTGACACCATCCTGTTCGGACAGTCGATCGTGATCGACACCTACTTGCCTCCACAGCACCCGCTGTACAACAATGAGGTTATCCATTACCCATTCGATCCTGAAGCAGCTGGCGCGTTACTCGACGAGGTTGGTTGGCTGGACAATGATGGCGATGCCTTTACCCCGCGCGTTGCTACCGGTGTAGAAGGCGTACCCGATGGCACTCTGTTGGAAGTCGCTTACGAGACCACCACCTCCGCCCTGCGCCAGCAGATCACGGCAGTCATCCAACAATCTCTTGGCCAGTGCGGTATCCAGGCTAACATCCAGCTGTACCCCGCCTCCGAGTGGTTTGTCGAGGGTCCTGAGGGCAAGCTCTTGGGTCGCCGCTTCGATCTGGGTGAATTCACCTGGTTGACCGGCGTTGAGCCGCCTTGTGACCTCTACCTGTCCACCCTGACACCTGGTCCAGATAACGAGGATTGGGTCTCCATCATGGATGGCGAGACCCGCAACTTCGGCATCACCGGTTGGGGTGGCCAGAACGATCCTGGCTTCGCTGACGCCGCATATGACGCGGCTTGCAACGAAGCCCTCGGCTCACTGCCTGGCCAGCCCGCATACGAAGCTGCCCATAAGGAAGTCCAAGCGATCTTCGCCGAACAGCTGCCAGTGGCGCCGCTCTACCTGCGCCTCAAGCTGGCTGTCACCCGGCCTGATATGTGCGGCTTCATCATGGACCCAACCGCCAACAGCGAGTTCTGGAACATTGAAGAGTTCGATTACGGAGATTGCGCCGAGTAATATAACGGTTAGCAATTTCTTCAGAACACAAAAGGATGGCAGTCAGTTGACTGCCATCCTTTTTTCCTTCCACGTCTAAATGTCTTTTGTTGAATGCACTCCCATTATGTTACTCTATCTTATAATTCTTTCACAGTCTCTCTGCGTTGGAATGTTGAACCTTCCAGGCATTTTTTTAGTAGAAATAGTAATATGAACAATGATTGCGCGCCTTTATTCAAAACCCGGGTGGGAGATTATGTACTAATTCAGGTTCAGCGCCCAACTTAGCTCAATTAACCCCAGGAAGAAGGAGTAGTTGAGAGATGACTGCATATCTGATTCGCCGCACCTTTCAAATGTCGATCGTCGTAATCCTATCAACTTTCGCAATCTTCATGTTGCTCAACGTTGCCCCGGGTGGACCGCTGTCCGGGTTAAGATTGTCGGCCGACCGAAAGGCACGCGTCAGCGAGGCTGATATCGCTCGCCTGGAAGCATACATGGGCTTGGACAAACCCATGGTGCTCCGTTACCTGACCTGGTTAGGCGGAGACGATTGGCTGGGCTCTGATTGGGTGTATGTTGGTCTCTCTCAATACAGTGAGCTCGATACCGCGAAAGATGGCACACCGATCGTCAAGGTCGACCGTGATACCGGTGAGCAATATTATACTTTTACCAAGCACCGTTTCTGGGCTGACCCCGGTGTGGCGTATCTCAACCCCGGATACATGCTTTGGGTCTGGGGGGAGGAGACCTCTCCTGGGGAGTACCAAGCAGGAGAGATCCAGGTTAAACCACCTGCATTGACTGAGGTTCCTGAGGATATCGCTGTTGCTGGATTTGTCGACTCACAAGACAGATATACCGTAGTCATTAAAGATCTAAATAATAATCTTTATACTATTAAAACTGGAGAAAATACGGTTTGGAACTTCCCGCCTGGGGAAGGGAAACCGCGCCCCGAAGATGGTCGCTGGGCAAACATCTCCTGGCTCACAGGACCCGGCGGCCTGTTGGGCAGTTACGCTGGTTTCCACGGGGACACCCAAGGCATGGTGCGCATGGATTTCGGCTTCTCCTGGAAGCTGGCCCCTGGCCAACCGGTATCAGGCCTGATCATGAGCCGCCTGGGGAACACGATCATGTTGATGGCCACCGCCGTATTGCTCTCCCTCTTGATAGGTATCCCGATCGGCATTTACTCTGCAGTTCATCAATACAGCAAAATGGACTACGTGGCTACAACCTTCGCCTTCTTCGGCTCAGCCATGCCCGTTTTCTGGTTTGGATTGATGCTCATCCTGATATTTACTTACCAGTTCAAACAATGGGGTCTGCCTTTCATGCCTTCCACGGGCGTCTTATCGGTGCGCGAAGCGCCGCCCGGCAGCTTCCTGGCGTTGCTCAATACCACACCTGGCAGCCTGATCGATCGCGGCGCGCATATCCTCTTACCGGCGATCATGCTGAGCTTGCTGTACATGGCCGGCTGGAGTCGTTATTCACGCTCCTCGATGCTCGAGGTTCTACGGCAGGATTATGTGCGGACTGCACGTGCTAAAGGACTCTTTGAACGGGTAGTGATCGTAAAACACGCCCTGCGCAATGCACTCATCCCGATCATCACGATCCTCGTATTTGATCTCGCAGGAATATTCAGCGGCGCCATCCTGACTGAAACCATATTCAGCTATCCCGGGATGGGTCGCCTTTATTTCGATGCCCTGACGCAAAGTGATTGGCCGGTTGTGATGGCGTATCTTTTCATCGTCGCCGTCTTAGTTGTCATAGCCACCCTGATCCGAGATATCGTTTATACGATCGTCGACCCGCGCATCCGCTTCTCGTAGGATACATATCCTAGAACATTAAGGAATTCGAAAAATGGCAAATGTCGTCTCATTAGACAGCGAAACCCTTTCTACTGTCACCGAAGAATCACCCTGGAAAGTCATCTGGAGACGCTTCCGCAAACATAAATTGGCTGTCGCTGGTATGGTAACCATTTGTCTCATCTCTCTAGCCTGTTATCTGGCACCATTGTACGCCCCATACGACCCGATCAGGGATTTATCCAGAGATGAAAGTGGGCAGATACTGCGCAACGATCCGCCCTCTCTCCAGCACTTGATGGGCACAGACAGTATCGGCCGGGACGTATTTACCCGCCTGCTCTATGCCGGACAGATTTCGCTTTCGGTGGCATTTATCGTTACCATTTTCGTCACAGTGATTGGGGTTCTGGTCGGCGCTTTTTCAGGATATTACGGAGGCTGGATTGATGATGTCATCCAGCGCTTCATCGAGTTCCTGATCACTATTCCACTCTTACCATTGCTTTTAGCGTTTTCAGCTCTGCTGCGCGGGATCAGAATTCCTGGCTTGCCTCCGGAATGGAGCAGCGCGGCGATCATCACCCTCATTTTGATAATTTTCGGATGGATGAGCGGCGCGATTTTAATCCGGGGCATGGTGCTCTCGCTGCGCAACCAGGAATTCACTGAAGCCGCGAAAGCGCTTGGCTTGGGCAGCCTGGGGATCATACTCCGCCACATGATCCCCAATTCCCTGGCTCCGATTATCGTCTCTGCAACACTCAGTTTAGGAGGCGTGATCGTGCTCGAATCCGCGCTCTCCTTCCTTGGTTTCGGCATTCAACCCCCGATACCAACCTGGGGCAACATGCTCAGCGAATACCAAAACGACATGTGGACCCCACCCGCCAAGGTCTTTTACCCGGGTCTGGTGATCTTCGTCTGTGTTTTGTCTTTCAATTACATTGGTGACGGTTTGCGCGATGCCATGGACCCGCGCTTGAAGCATTAATCATCTGTGGATAATCAGCCCTCATCGCCCTCGCTTCTTCGGATGGCTGGCATGGCGTTATTGGTCCTGGTACCGCTTATCTACGGCATCATCGCCTTAATACGGGTGACCTGCTTTGGGCCTCACCCGTATTTAATTTCCTGCCTCAGGCGATGGTGATCCATTGTTTTGGTGAAAATGTGTATCTTGAAGCTGGCACTGCTGATTTCATTGCGCTGACTCAATTGATCAACCAGAGCCTTACTGGACGCAAGCGGTGGGATTCGATCTCAATTTCAGATCTGACGTACGAGGAATACCAATCACACCCAAAGATGATGGTGGTAGAATTGACCTATCCAAAACCAATTCGCGTGCATTCCCGATATAAGTTCTTTTCAAATGTCGATCGGATCATCATCCCTCTCGTCGGGCGGCACACCCAATCAAAATCTGTATTTGGTCAACGTTTTGATTTCCCGATTCCGGGATCCTTTCATGCGGATGATATGGAGCCAGTCAAAGATTACCTGACTGAGAAGGACCTGTGTTCAGAACCTTAATTCTTGGGTAACATGGGTGCAGATTCGGAGAAACCCTTGTGAGCTCAAACAACAACCAACCTTTACTCGAAATTCAAAATTTGAAGACATACTTTTATACCGAGGACGGCATAGTAAAAGCCGTCGACGGTGTGGATTTTTCAGTCTATCCAGGAGAAGTGATGGGACTGGTTGGCGAATCCGGCTGTGGGAAAAGCGTCACCTCCCTATCGATCATGCGGCTGATCGGTATTCCCGGGAAAGTAGTGGATGGTGAGATATTCTTTGAGGGCAGGGACCTGCTGAAACTTTCTGAAGGGGAGATGGTCGACATGCGCGGCAACCGCATATCGATGGTCTTCCAACAGCCCCAATCG
>DAOVXM010000457.1 GCA_030636125.1 Chloroflexota bacterium
ACTTGCCAGGCGAGTCACTGATTGTTACGGCTGTGGTCGCGACAGTTTTGTTGAGCGTCTATGCCCACGGGATCAGCTCTGCGCCCGCCATCAACGTGTATGCACGGCAGGTGGAAGCTCTGCCTCCTGATGCACTCGAATGTCAGGAGACGACAGTGACAGAATTCTGATAAAAGAGGCAGGTAATCCTTATGCGTAAAAGATTAGTATCCTCAGGAGTATGGCTCCTGGTTGTAATTTTACTGAGCGCGGCTTGTAGCACGGCGCCGCCAGCAAGTTTTCCAACCGCTACGGCGTTTTCTGACCCGCCAGATGTTTTGATTACTCCTGCTCCCGAAGATTTAAGCGAAGGTGACCTGGTCGGGCAAATACTTGTCACGCCTACTCCTGAGCTCACGGCGACCCCGAGCCCGATAGAAGATGCGGTCTCAGAGATGGCTGCAGCCACCGGGCTGGACCGGATCTTGTTATTAGGATTGACCGGTGAAGATTGGGTAAACCTGGGGATATCGCTGTTGATAACCTTAGTTGGTATCTTTATAATCTCGCGATTGATTTATTATATCCTTCGCAAGATTGCCAAGGCAACCAGTACGGAGTATGACGATATTATCCTGGATGCGGTAGGTGATCAGATAAGATGGCTGATCATCCTTTGGATCATTAGCTTCGCGACGAAACGTCTACCTTTCCTGGATCCCGATTGGAAACAATGGCTGGAGCAAATATACTTCACGCTTATGGTTGTCGTTATAACCTGGATCCTGTGGAAACTGATCGACCTCGCATTTAAGTGGTACCAGGCAAAGGAATCGGCCCAAGCTGGCGATCGACCTAATGTTATACTTCCATTTCTCCGGCGCACTTTTCATCTGATCCTGGTGGTGGTCAGCCTGGCAATCATATCCAATACATTTGGGGTAAATCTAACCGCTCTCATGATTCTACTGGGGATTGGCGGATTGGCGATATCCTTAGCCGCCCAAGATACCATCTCGGATATGATCAACGGCGTGATCATCCTGCTTGACCAGCCTTTTCGTATAAACGATCGTATTGGAGTCCATGAACTGGACACCTGGGGGGATGTGGTGGGTATCGGTACACGCACGACACGTATACGCACACGCGATAATCGTATGGTGATCGTACCAAACTCCATCATTGGCCGCAGCCAGGTCGTCAATTACTCCTTCCCGGACCCACGCTATCGTGTTGAGACCGAAATCCGCATCGCCTATGGCTCGGACCTTGATCAAGCTCGCCGCATCATCCATGATACGGTGCGCAATGTCGAAGGAGTGCTGCCGGGCAAACCGGTCGAGGCCCTATTTATCGAGTTTGGTGATTCGGCCATAAAAATACTCGTTCGTTGGTGGATTCACTCCTTTACCGACACGCGGACCATGTTCGATAGAGTGCACAGCGCCTTGTATGAGACTCTCGGCCAGGCCGGCGTTGAAATGCCCTTTACTACATTTGATCTGAACCTGCATATGAGGCCTACCAAGACAGCCAGTCAATCTAAGCAAGTAAATAAAGACCAAGGATAATTATTATGAGCGAAACGCAAGTGTTAAGTCTGAAAATTCCTGAGGAGATGTCCCATCTAAAGGGCTTGACGGAAGAAGAAATAAGTGTCAAGCAGGCAAAGCGACAAAAGGTAGATGAACCAAGGGTACCTACCATCCGGCAGCTCATCCATAAATACTTGATCACTGTCTTCAATATTGGTTTGTTCGCCTTGATATGTCTGCAGCTGCTGTTTAACAAACCATTCGACGCTTTGATCAGCGCTTTATTGATGGTTGCTGGAATTGCACTCAGCGTGGGTCAGGAGACCTGGGCGCGCAGAAGACTATCCCAAATCACTGCCTCCAGACGGGAAACGGTGAGGGTTATCCGTAATGGCATGATAGTGGTTATAGAATTGCGTGACTTAGTGATTGGCGATGTATTAGTGGCCAACCAGGGAGATTTGATCGCCGCAGATGGCGAGGTGCTCGCAGATCGGGAATTCCTGGTGAATGAGTCATTTCTCACTAGTGAAACTGATTCGGTTGTTAAGCAGAAAGGTGACCAGGTTTTTGCAGGCAGCATTTGTATGGAGGGAGAGGCAGCCTACCGGGCTGAGACGATGGCAAAGGACAGCCGCGTTTACCGTGCTATTGAACAGGCACAACTCGAGCTGAAAGATTACTCACCCCTTCAGAAGTTAGTCGATCGCGTGTTGCGGCTTTTGATCGTCCTGGTGATGTATTTCGGACTATTGCTGGTCATCGATTATTTCCTGGTAGGTGTTACCCAAGAAAATCGCTCAGCGCTAGCCGGGATGGTTTTCAGTCTGGCGCCGAACGGTTTGTTCTTTATGATCTTGCTTTCCTACACGATGGGAGCCGCCATGATTTCCGGGCGAGGCGCTTTGATCCCTCAAGTCACTTCGATCGAGGCGCTGGCCCAGATCTCAGTGCTCTGTTTGGGAAAAACAGGCTCGATCACGCGTGTTAATGTGGATTTCGAACCCTTTGAACAGCCGGATGTAGAACATGACTATTCCACACAGGATACCCAACGCCTGATCGGGGATTTTGCGCGCAGTGTATTCTCCATTCATCGAGTTTTCCAGGAGATTGCTGGAGTATTCCCTGGTGAACAACGTCCTGTCCTGGAAGAGGTACCATTTTCAAAGGAATATGGTTGGGCAGCGGTTAAATTCGATGATGATCAGCGACCAGGGGTGTTTGTGCTTGGTCTTGCGGATATTTTAGAACCAAATTTGAGCGCTAGCATAGATGTTGAAATTCAACCTGAACAGGAGCATCCGAAAAGCGGCGCCCTGTCGGGCTTGAGGCATTTCTTCGGTAATTTACTGGATAGGCCTAAGAAAGCTTCTCAAAAATTTATCACCACGCTTGTCTCGGGTAAACTGGTCGAGATCGTATTTGCAATCCACCCCAGCGCATCACTAGAAATAAATGAGCAGGGGCAACCGCTCTTGCCCACCGATTTGATACCCCTGGGTACCATACGCATATCAGAAGAGGTTCGTGGGGACGCGCATGAAACCGTTAAATTTTTCTCCAAGTCAGTTGTTTCGGTCAAGCTCATCTCCGGCGACGAACCTGATAAGGTGTTATCTTTTGCGAAACAAGCAGGGGTTATCGGATCAGAA
>DAOVXM010000331.1 GCA_030636125.1 Chloroflexota bacterium
AATTAGAACTGGTATATAATTTAATCAGGCTCTTTGGGACTTACCGTGGTGAGGTCCTAAAGATCCATTAATCAGACTCAAACCTGATTTTAAGGAGCAACCAATGCCCGAACATAGTTGGGTCGTCGTTGAAACCGTGACTGGAAGCCTGAATGCGGAAATCTTACGCGGGCTACTGCAAGCCCAAGGGATCGATGCCATGCTATCCCAAGAAGGGGCTGGACGTGCATTAGGTCTTGAAGTAGGTCCTATGGGTGAGGTGGATATCCTTGTAAGCCCTGAAAACGTCCAGGTGGCTCGAAAGTTGATCGATGAAAGCTACTCTGGCACGAATATCGCGCAAGATGAGACGGAGTAATCCTAATAAGCGTTTTTAGCCAATCTTCCAGGCGCTAAGGGAACTCCTCTTTCAGCCAGTCCAAAGGGTCAACTTGCACACCGCCGACCCATATCTCCCAGTGTAGATGTGGTCCTTCAACGCGGCCTGTTCCACCAACCACCCCTATCACCTGACCAGTTTCGACCCGATCACCCACCTCAACTTTAATCTCGGATTGGTGCATATAACCCGAATATACTCCCCAACCGTGATCAATCATTGTAGCGTTTCCACGCACTGTTAGCGGTCCGGCAAAGATTACCACACCTGGTGCCGGAGCGAATATTTCCGTCCCACTACCGCCAACTATATCCAGCCCAGTATGGAATCGGTTATACGCACTTCCATTATACGAGCGCCGATTACCGAAGCGGGATGTCCAGCAGTCATTCGTTTCCAAACAGTAATCGACAGGTAGGGGGGATGGAATAGCGAAAGTGCCATTCCACATACGTTCTGGTGTGACTGGGTCAGACAACGCTGCCCACTGGGCATCTTCAGGCCCAGTAACCACTGGATCAATTGTCGCAGGATCCACTGTTAGTGGTCGATCATAGGGATAATCTACTGCTCCCACTGGAACCATCTGGGAGAATTCGAACGGGGTGCCATCAGCCAGTTCACCTTCCAAACTCATGGGATAAAGACCTGGTTCAGCCATAGCGTGCACACCCTGCAAAGCAACATATTCGCCCGGCTGATTCTGAAAAAAATGCAGATCATTCTCCATCAGGTTGCCACGGAGCGACAATCCACCTTCAGCTCCAAGGCGTATCACATCTGTTTTACCTTGTAGCATAGGTGTCGGATTCACCTCCACCGCAGTGATTTCTCCTGGCAAAGCTGCTGGACCAACATTCTGCCCTCCAGGAAGGAGCAATATATCACCGGGTAACGCACCCCAGGTATTGTCCAAAGCATTATAAGTAACCAACATCCAAGGGTTGTTACCCTCAAGAACTGCCAGTTCCAATAAAGATTGCTCCGGAGCCAGAATGGAACGAGAAAAACCTGCAGGTCCATTCTCACTCACAGGGAGGACTATACTAGAACCGGCGTACAACTCCTGAGGGCTGCTGAGGCGGTTTAATCGCGCAAACAACCCGGCTGGAATTTGAAACTGTCGGCTAATGCTTCTCAACGTTTCCCCATACGGAAGCGTTATCGTATCCAGAATGCCTTGCAGCCCCTTTAGACCAGGTATCACCAGTTGGGTGCCTTCAGCAATTTGGCTTGGATCGCTTATGCCGTTAGCCTGTCCCAATGCATCCATCGATATCCCAAATCTAATGGCGATATCCCATAACGAATCCCCAGCTTTTACAATATATACTGGTCCTTCAGGCGTTTCATCTTGCGCAGCGGCATTGCTAAGTGGCAAAAGCAACACCATTACCAGTATCAGATTAATCCATGCGTATTTCTTCAATCCTGACTTTATCTCCAACTTGAAAATCGGCCAATCGATCAGGAGCCATTTCCAAGATATAGCGAGCCGGGCTTTGTGGCACATAAATTGGTCGCCAACGGCGCGCCAGGCGTAAGTCTACCACATCTCCATCTGTATTGATCCACACTACAGCCAAGTCCATGAATACGGCCAGCATATGTATCGCAGCATCCATACGGCTATCTTTTTTTTGGACAAGCAATAACCCTTCTTGGGATGACAGCGAGCGGCGAAAGGTTAAGCCGCGCAGTCTACAAAGAAAGGATTCACAGAGGCGCGCTTTTAAGGGACTTATCGATGATTGAGTTAAATTATTAATTATTACTTGCTTCATCTTGGTAAAACCTCGCCTATAGCTTTGACGGATCCTTTGATGCAATCGGCGGATTGCATGTGATTGGTGGTTTTGTGATCGGTTTTATTCCTAAATTTATACCGCCAATCACATATTCCAAGCAATTTTGTTGCACCTAGAAATTATATAAAAATGCCGCTATCAAATCAGCGGCGATGAAAATCACGAGGACATTTCTTTAACAGTTAAACAATATTTCAAGGGGCCATCAAGCAAAAACCCGTTCGATGCTTTTCACTAAATCCTGTGGGCTAAATGGCTTAGAGATATAATCATCGACCTTGGCAATATGCAAGCCGAGAACTTTATCTATACTTTGCGCCTTTGCTGTAATAACAATAACCGGAATCTCTCGGGTATTTTCTTCAGCCTTGAGCTGCTGATATACATCCCATCCGTCCATACCCGGCATCATCAAATCTAATAGGACCAGGTCAGGCAACTCTTGTTGCACGATCTCCAGTCCCTCTCGACCCCCATTAGCTCCAACCACTTTATAACCCTTCCGGCTGAGGATCAAACTCACCAGATCGATCATTTCTTGCTCGTCTTCGATGTAAACTATTTTCTTGTTAGACTCGACCACCACACCCTCCTGGGCCTGCATTGGAAAGATAGCGATTGTCCCAAGTTTACCACAGGAGAGATAAAATGGAAGGATGACCTACCCTGCCCTTGCCACGCCAATTCCACTGGGCTATAATCTGAGTTTGATCTAAATCTGCAAGGAGCTAAAAGAAAATATCCCGAGCTTCCATCCGTCGGTCTTGTGAATTAAAAAATCAACTGGAAAGTCGGAATGTGTGGGAGCGTAAACCTGCACACACCGACTTTTCGGAAAGCTCCATTGATCGAATAAGAAACATATTCAAGTATCATCGATAATCTACTCAAGCGAGGCGATAATTATGATAGATGTTAATGAACTACGCAAAGGTGTTACCTTTGATATTGATGGAAGCCTTTACAAAGTTCTAGACTACGAACATCACACATCGGGACGCGGTAAGGCAACTATCCGCATTAAATCGCGCGATTTAAGAACTGGCACAATCTTGGAAAAGTCTTTCATCTCCGGAGACCGTGTGCAAGATGTGCGGCTGGATTATCACAACGTCCAATATCTCTACAACGACGGTGAATATTACCATTTTATGGACCTGGAGACTTACGAACAACCAGCTATACCTGTGGCGGTCATCGGCGAAAGCGCCCAATATTTAAAAGAAAACCTTCAAGTCAAGCTCACCTTCTACGAGCAGGAACCATTGGACATCGATTTGCCGACCTCGGTTGAGCTTCAAGTGGTTCAGGCAGATATCGCCGTACGCGGTGATACTGCCACTGGGGTAACTAAAAAGGTAACCACCGAAACCGGATTGCAGGTCTCAGTACCTAATTTCATCGAAGAAGGCGATACCATCCGCGTCGACACTCGTAATGGTGCATATATCACACGAGTCTAACCCACCAATCAACGAAATTTCACAAGTATATCAATATCACTCCCAACCACTCACCAGCCATTATGAACACTCCCGCAGGAAAAGAATGCAGCTATTTTTACGGCGACTATCACCGAGGCCGTGATCACGAAGAATGTCGTTTATTAAAATCGGCAACACCTCCCCTTTTGTGGAAGGCCGAATATTGTTATACCTGCCCGGTGCCTAATATCCAACTGGCAAACGCTTGCTCACACATGGTCTTGGAACCACGCTTGGTACGTTCCTTTCCATTCATAAAGCAACAAGTCCAGGTGAAATCCTTCTGCAACAAAACCCAACGGTCTGGCTTCGACCCTCATATTGGGTGTGGTGAATGTCACATCTTACCCTCTGTCTTTACTGAAGCTGAGCCGTTCGACGGAGACAGTTCGTGACTTTGACTCTCCTGCTAGACTTGGACGACACCTTGTTGGAGAATCCGCTGCAAGACTTTTTACCAGCGTATTTAGGTGCGTTATCCAATCACCTGGCCCCATACGCCGACCCTCAACAGGTTATAGCAATGCTGCTGGCAGGTACCCGGCAGATGATACATAACCAACAACCTGACTGCACACTTAAGGATGCATTTGACGCGATATTTTACTCATCGCTTGGCCTGGTAGA
>DAOVXM010000436.1 GCA_030636125.1 Chloroflexota bacterium
CTCAACCGAAGCAACGCCAACTCCAGACACTCGCCCATCCCCAACTCCTCAATGTAATAATGATCTGCTATTTGTCGAGGACCTGACTATCCCTGACGGAACCGTTGTCTTACCGGATGCAACCTTAGACAAACGCTGGCAAGTTGAAAACAGCGGGTCCTGTAACTGGGATGAGCGCTATCGTATGAAATTGGTATCTGGGTCAGACTTAGGTACCCCCCCTGAACAAGCCTTGTATCCTGCACGAAGTGGGACGCAAGCTGCAATCCGAGTCCTGTTCACAACCCCCTCTGAGCCAGGCACATATCGCAGCGCCTGGCAAGCATTTACACCCCTAGGTGAACCTTTTGGTGAGCCTTTCTACATCGAGATTGCGGTGGAAAGTCCGTAAGAATTCTTTGAACCTCAATCTGAATCTTTAAGGTAATCGGCTGCTACTCTACGAAGCTCCGGGTCATCGCTTAAGTCCAACACTTTACGAAAATCATCTATAGCGCGATTGTCTCCCAAGATTAAATAAGCAAGAGCACGGTTATAATAAGCGTCCACATTTTGGGAATTTAATTCTAACGCACGTGTAAAATTAGCAACCCCCGTATCCGCATCCCCCACATGAATATAGGTGATCCCACGGTTACTGAATGCTTCAGAGTAATCAGGTTTTATGATGACCGCCAGACCAAAATCTTGTAATGCAGCCCCATATTCCCCCAGTTTTGTACGAACAACTCCCCGTCCATTAAATGCCTCGGCCCGGGTCGGATCAATCGCAAGTGCCTTCTCAAAATCAGCCTGGGCGCCATCATAATCGTTGATATCCGTTAATACTCTCCCACGCTGAAAATGTGCTTGGTATGAATTCGGATTTTTTGCAACTGCTTTGT
The DNA here is from genome assembly GCA_030636125.1 of Chloroflexota bacterium. The sequence goes on from DAOVXM010000436.1 coordinate 885, forward strand.
CAAACTCCTCAAGGGCCGATAGATAATCACCTGACTCATGATACTCCATACCACGAGATATTATCGGTCCGCTTGGATCAGTCGTAGGTGTAAGGGTAAGTGTCGGGACTATCTTCGTCAAAGCTGTTGTAGTTATGGCTGTAAGCTGCGCTTCTTTTGTTGGTACACCGGGAAGAGTACATGCTGATATAAATAGAGGAAAACAAATTATTAACTTAATTACTGGTCGTAATATCACAACACCACTCTCCAAACCCAAAATGTGCCATCCATCAACAGAACAATCTCGATAACATGGATATTTTACTCCTCCAAATTAAAATTAAGTGAGAGAACTTACCCAGTTAAGGGTGGAAAACTCCGAAAATAGGTCTTTACAACTTCAACTGCATAGCACCCATTAAGTAATTGAGGCTCTACCATAGCTTTGATAGAGCCTCTTTGAAATTAAATATCCGATTCTTCCAACCGGTTATTTGAGCTGAACTGTAAATCTTAGTACTGGAACCTCCATTCAGCAGTTCCCGGGGATTTGAACCAATTGGGTTTTTCCATGGTTGGTTCACCAAGATATTTCGGGGTATCATCATTTGCCCACAGATCACAGGCAGTAAAGTTTAATTTGAGGTTATGCTCGAGGTCCATAACCCCAGATGCTGTCTCGCCACAGGCAGTAACCAGAGCATTATAAACACCTTTCTCAATATGAAACTCTGTAGTTGTACCTGGCGCGACAACCAACCAGCTATAGGGGTAATCCAGACTGAGGATAACATCCGCATCCGTTTGGTTCCTTACCACTAAACGTGCAGGCCACTCGTTGGCAGCCACTAAGAGCAATGCTAAAGCTGCCAAGACTATTAGGACAATATATATCTTTTTCATATTTTATTTTTCCTCCTCTATTAAATTCGAATCGATAACAAGGCTTTCTTGTAAACGAATGTTCTTATTCTGTCTACAGTCCAATAGAAAATTTAACAGCCACCTCCTTTGCTGATGAGACCTAACCTCAAATTATGTATGAATAATATAGCATTATAAGTGGACAATGTCAAATTAATTTATCAACCCGACGCTTATCTAGTCGACTTGGCAGAAGTTCTAGCCATAGCAAAATGACGATAAAACCAGCAGTATCCCTTTGCTAGATGACTTTGAATCAAATTCGTTTAAGTGCCTTCCTCCCAAGAGTTCAAATAGGCGACCTGTTCAGGGGTCAGTACGTCAATCTCGATATCCATTGCGGCCAGCTTCAGACGGGCAATCTCTTTATCTATCGGATCGGGTACAGTATAGACTTTCTTGTTCATTTCATCCGCGTGTTTGATCATATACTCGGCTACAAGAGCTTGGTTAGCGAAGGACATGTCCATCACACTGGCCGGATGACCCTCTGCAGCGGCTAAGTTGATTAAGCGTCCCTCACACAGCAAGTTAATATTTCGGCCATCCGGTAATTCATACTGCTCAACAAATGGTCTTACCAAACGTTTCTCTTTAGACATTTCTTCTAATGCCGGAATATTAATCTCCACATTGAAGTGACCAGAATTGGCTACGATCGCTCCATCCTTCATGACCTCAAAATGATGCCTGTCTATCACATTAATATCTCCGGTTAGCGTGCAGAAGATATCGCCAATTTTGGCAGCCTCATCCATCGGCATAACACGATAACCATCCATCATTGCTTCCAAGGCCGGAAGCGGATCAACCTCCGTTACGATCACATTGGCTCCCATTCCACGCGCTCGCATCGCTAACCCACGCCCACACCAACCATAACCTGCAACGATAAAAGTTTTTCCAGCCAGAAGCACATTCGTCGCCCTGATGATCCCATCAATTGTTGATTGGCCAGTGCCGTAGCGATTATCAAAGAAATGTTTTGTCATGGCATCGTTGACGGCAACAACCGGAAAAGCCAAAGCTCCATCTGCCGCCATGGCGCGCAAACGGATTACTCCCGTTGTCGTTTCCTCAGTACCCCCAACCATACCCTCAAGGAGCTCGCGGCGATCTTTGTGTAAAGTACTGACCAAATCGGCACCATCATCCATCGTTATTTGTGGTTCATGATCCAAAGCCGCATTGATGTGTTTATAGTAAGTAACGTTATCCTCTCCCTTGATCGCATACACCGGGATCTCATCATGTGTAACCAACGAGGCTGCCACATCATCCTGTGTTGAAAGCGGATTAGAGGCGGTTAATACTACGTCTGCCCCCCCTGCTTGCAGCGTGCGCATTAAATTTGCAGTTTCGGTGGTCACATGTAAACATGCAGAGACACGCATACCCTGCAATGGACGTTCCTTGGTAAATTGCTCGCGTATTAAACGTAATACGGGCATTTCACGCTCTGCCCACTCAATTCGTCGGCGGCCACCTTCAGCTAATTTTGTATCTTTAATATCATAGTTATCCATTGTTTACTCCAAAATTATATTTTTTGTAACTACTCAGCCTAGTACTTTGTCAAGGATGAAAGCTCCATTCGATACCCGGGTTACTACCCCTTGACAAAGCTTAAAGTGTTCCGTCCGCGATCTATTCTTA
>DAOVXM010000455.1 GCA_030636125.1 Chloroflexota bacterium
AAGCAACGGGAATCACATTAACTGAAGCTAATGACAGTTCGAGCGAGCATGGGAAGGTGGAAACCAGGTGCACTTCGTGCCCTGTTTCCACAAAATAACGGATCCAATTCAAAGCGATCGGGGAGCGCCCATCGGCGACAAAAACTAAGCGCATGTCCCTCCGAGGGTACAACAACTTCTTCTAAAAAGCAATAGCAAATATCAAGTTTATACTCGAACCAGTTCAAGTGCCTGCCCGCAGCCCACTTATTGGTCATTAGGTTCTCTGAGTTTTGATTCAAGTTGGATATTAGAGAGCGAATCTAAAGAGGATGTTTTACTTGTGGGTAACTTTTTGTCGACCACCGAGGTGGAATCAAACCCACCAAGGACACTTTCCAGCAATGGCGAGAAATTCCACACACGCCTTGCGCGAATAACCCAATCCCAAAATGGTTCGAGTTTTTTCCATCCCCCAACATAGGCTAAGTGACGGATTTGTTCAATCCAAGTTTTTTGTACGCCCGCGCTCTTGAGGATAGATCCCCAACGGTAGAAATCGCGATAAGCCCTCCAGTAACCCGCTTCCAATTCTTCAGGAGTCATCTTTAGCGGCCGGTATACAGCATGTCGCGTATCGTAAGAATCCCAATTTGTTGTGAGAATGCGTCCCTGGTCGTTCAAACGCTGGTATAGTTTGGTGCCGGGGTACGGAGTAAGAATGTGAAATGTCACTGTCTCAACGCCCTGATTAACCGCCCACTCGACTGTGCGGTCGAACACGGTCTCATCGTCCCCATCCATACCGAACACAAAACTGGCATTGACCATCACTCCTAGGTCGTGCAAACGATGTACGGCGTTATTGTAGTCTCGACCCAGGTTATGATACTTGCGTTGTGCGCGCAGATTGCCTGGATTTAGGGTCTCAAATCCGACGAATAAACTGCGTAGCCCACATGCCACAGCTTTTTCCAGTAAGCCTGGCTTTAAGACAGATTGGACAGTACCGGCTGCCTGCCATAAACGTCCCATCCCAAGCATACCTTCAAACAGTTCCGAGGCGAAGCGTGGATTACCAAATAAATGGTCATCCAGAAAGTAAAGGTGGCAACCCGGTAAACGTTCAATCTCAGACAAAACTTCATCCACACTTTGGGTGTAGAAAGACTTACCACCTTGGAAAAAGGCCTCCTTATAACAAAAATCGCAGGCATATGGGCAACCGCGCGAGACCACAAGTGAGTTCGGTACCAGGTATAGATGGCGTTTGATCAGATCACGACGAACTGGCGGGGTGCCAATCAGAGAACGCGTATGGGAACGATACACCTTCTTGGGATACCAGGTACGGTAATCCGCCAGGAAAGCGGGCCAGGTGTCCTCACCTGGGCCGATAAATATTGTGTCAGCGTGTTGAGCGGCCTCCGCAGGTAAGGAAGTTATATGCAGACCACCCAGGCATACATGGGCACCTTTTTGACGGTAAAAATCCGCGATCTCATAAGCACGGTAAGCTGAGGTTATATACACCTGGATCACAACAATATCCGGTTCATCCTCAAAATCCAATGCTTCAACGTGCTCATCCTGGATAATCACCTCATCCTCAGGTTGAAGGTATGCTGCTAAGGTTGCCAAACCTAAAGGCGGAAAGAGCGAATATTTAATAGGCCTCCAGTAAGGGCTCTTTGCTTCAGTCAATGCGGGTAATATCATTTTCACTTTCATCAGGTTCCATCCATGTGGTGGTTTAATCTGGTAAAAGGGTAATGAATCACTCTAGCGATTTCCACCTCTCAAAGCAGCAAACTTAAGCACCTGAGTGCTTGACAACATTGACTGATATCAGCTATGCTCATCACAAGGAGATCAAGCCATGAAATATCAGACCGAAATTCTAGCTGCCAATGCATCCCCCAAAGAACTTGAAGATCTATACCAAGCCGCACTAAAGGCGGGTGAGGCCGAGGGGTTCAAAACTGCTGTGGAAGCCTGCTTCCACAATTCCCCTGATAATATCCTTTTCTCCGCCTGGTATATCCGCCTGCAAAAATCAGATCAGTTATCAAAAGTAGCAGAAAAATCCAGCCGCAATTGGAAACTGGCGATTCCTTTGAGCCTTGTCACTGGGTTAATATTTTGGGCGCTTTCAGGTGAAGAGCTGGTATTCCTAGATCAAATTCCCTACTTGTTGCTGTTTTGGGCACCAATCGCCAGTTTATTCACACTTGTCTTCCTGACCTGCACAGCAAAAAACAACTACCGGCCTGCTTTTTTCGCAGGAATTGCCCTGCTAACGGCATGCGCTTACATTCTCTTAATTTCTCCTAGCCTGTCGCCTGAAAACCAGCGACACTACCTTCAGTTAATGGCGATCCACCTACCCCTTCTATCCTGGATTGGAATAGGCATCAGCATATTATGGTTTGGCTCAGATTATAAAAACCGCTTCGCATTTCTAATCAAATCTATCGAGGTGATGATCACTGCAGGGGTGTATTTGATCGCAGGTATCGCCTTTGGTGCTATTACAGTGGGCATGTTCCAGGCACTAAACATCACTCTTCCAGATGTGCTAATGCGCTTGATCGCAGCTGGCGGCGCCGGGCTGATCCCTGTGATTGCTGTAGTCAGCGTATATGATCCAACACAGGAGCCAATCTCGCAAGACTTCACCCAGGGTTTGAGTAAATTTATCGCCACCATGATGCGCCTCTTACTACCGTTAACCCTTGGTGTACTGGTCATTTATGCCTGCTTGATTCCATTCAATTTTTTGGCGCCGTTCGAGAACCGTGACGTCCTCATTGTTTATAATCTGATGTTGTTCGCTATAATGGGTTTACTTATCGGGGTTACACCCATCCAAGTAAATGATATTTCTCCCCGTCTTCAAGGTGCGCTCCGCACCGGTATCCTTGCTGTCGCCTTTTTAACAGTTCTGGTCAGCTTGTATGCCTTATCGGCGACGATTTACCGAACATCCTTGGGCGGGATTACCATCAATCGGCTCACTATTATTGGATGGAATATGATTAATATCAGCATATTGATATTAATCATTCAAAGGCTACTCAAATACCCTCGGGAGTTATGGACGGATTCCTTACAGTCAGTTTTCAGTATTGGTACGAATGGTTATCTAGTGTGGACTCTTTTTGTAATCCTGGCAATCCCAATATTATTTTGATTGGTAGTTGCAGAATTGAATTCGACCC
>DAOVXM010000223.1 GCA_030636125.1 Chloroflexota bacterium
GATTCGGTTGCCATGATCACAGATGGGCGCTTCTCAGAAGCAACACGCGGGCCGTGTGTCGGGCATATCAGCCCGAAGCGTTGCTTGGCGGTCCACTTGCTGCCCTGTAGGATGGCAACATGATCGAGATCGATCTTCCGGCGCGGCCCTTGCAGGTACTACTCAGCGAGGCGGAACTGCAGGCGATCATGCAAAACTGGCGCCCACCCCAGAAAGAGATTCCATCCAGTTACCTGCATCTTTATGCCCTACGGGTCGGACCGGCTTTTGAAGGGGTGGTGTTGTCCTAATAGAATTTTGGGGGGTTGAATGAGGTGAACGCAAAGGTCGCGCCACCTACGGATTTATACATCTCTCTGACAGTACCCTGTTTTTTGGATATCTAGACCTTTTGAATACTGAGATCTACACACAAAAAAAAGAGATACTGTTTATAAGATAACCCCATGCCGGTCCTGCAAGATATCAAGTGTTCTACCTGCCTCCGCTTCTTTTTCTGCATCGCTCCAACCAAAAACTTCTGCCAATATGTCAGCTAATTCATCTATGAGCGGACGGGTGAGATGACCGAGATAAGCTATCAGTGAACGGCGCAGAATTAAGTCATCCAGGTGGACGACTTTTTCTTTCTCACATAAGAAAGCAACTTCGCTGTGGGTCATGGTGGGATATTGCTGGAGGGGGGTATTCCTTCCATCTTGATACGCAATGACTTCCTGACATCGAGAACCATAACGTTCAAAGAGAAGCGTGCTGCCTTCAGGAGCGTCCTTTACAATGGCGTAATCACGACCCCCACCAATAGGCAATTGCTTAGTGTCCGCAACACGCCTTTGACCCAGAAAGGCTAGGACTCTATCCGTCGTGGTTTCTGCAAAGGCACGGTAGCTTGTCCATTTGCCGCCAACCAGGGAATAGACCGGGATATCACCTACCCTGTCTTCCTTGACACTATGATCACGCGTGATTTGCCCAGTAGTTTTGGCATGGCTGTATTCGAGCGGACGTACGCCCGAAAAGCGGAAGACTATCTGTTCACGCTCAATCTTAATATCTGGGAAGACACGAGCGATCATTTCGAAGAAATAATCCACTTCAGCTTCGGTGCACCGGGCTTGGTCGGCATCTTCAATCGGGATATCGGATGTGCCAACAATGACTTTATCGAAGAAGGGGAAGATGAGCACGATTCGCCCGTCCTTGTTCTCAAAGAAGAATTCGTTCTCGCCAATGGCAGCCCGCAGGTCGGGTTGATCGAGAACAAGATGTGAGCCTTTGGTCCCACCGATGTACCGGCGAGAAAGCCCGAGACTGGTATTAACCAGGTCGATCCAAGGACCAGCAGCGTTGATAATGAGGCGCGGGGAGATCTCAAACACCTGACCGGTTAATTCGTCCTTCAATATGACCATATCCCCACGAACGCCTGCAATAGAAATATAGTTCATGGCACTGGCGTGTGAGCCTTCAGCTTCGGCATCCAGGATCAATTCAATCAAAAAACGTTCTGGACTGAGGATGGAACCATCGTAATAGGTGGCAGTGTATCTTGCCGCCGGATTGAGGTGCGGGAACCTATTGAGTGAAGCGGTTTGTCCTTCGAATTGGTGCCTTGGTACAGTGCCCTGCGAACGAGTGAAGGCATCGTAGAGTATCAAACCAATTTTGATGACCAAAGCGCCGCGTTCAGAAGATCTTTCGAGCAGACCCAGGAACTTGAGCGGGGCATTGAGCAGCCCCGACCAAAATTTGAAGATGGGAATAGTCGTTGGCAAGGGACGGACGATGTGGGGGGCATTTTCGAGCATATGGTTGCGTTCTCGCACGGCTTCCCGCACGAGGCGGAATTCGCCATTCTCAAGGTAGCGAATGCCACCATGCGCCATATGCGAAGAAGCGGCCGAAGCACCCGAACAAAAGTCGGCGCGATCGATGAGCAATACGTCTACCCCGTTGAGGGCCAGATCTCGAAATGAGCCTGCGCCATTGATTCCTGCACCGACGATCAGCACCGATGGGCTGAGGTTGTCTTGGATCGACTTTAGCGTTTGTGCGCGATTCATTGTCTCTTCTTAGCTCGACTCCACCCAATCGAATGTGCGCGTGACGGCTTTCTTCCAGCCAGCATAAAGTTCCTGGCGTGAATCGGTATCCATTTGCGATTGCCACTCCCGATCTTTTGCCCAGTTGGTGCGCAACTCGTCGAGATCCTTCCAGATGCCGACGGCCAGGCCAGCAGCAAAAGCCGCCCCAAGCGCAGTTGTCTCAGCTACTTTCGGACGGATGACAGACACGTCCAGTATATCCGCTTGGAACTGCATAAGCAGATTGTTGAAAACCATACCGCCGTCCACCTTTAGCGCGGTCAGGCTGACACCTGAATCTGCTTCCATCGCCTCAAGCACTTCACGTGTTTGATATGCGCTTGCTTCAAGCGCCGCTCGAGCGATGTGTCCTTTATTGATATAGCCTGTCATACCTACAATTGCACCACGGGCGTCACTGCGCCAGTAAGGAGCGAACAGACCAGAAAAGGCAGGCACGAAGTAGATGCCGCCGTTATCCTCAACTGTACGCGCTAATGTTTCAACATCAGCTGATTGCTCAATCAATCCCAAGTTGTCACGCAGCCACTGCACCAAAGCTCCGGTGATGGCAATGGACCCCTCTAAGCAATACACGGCTGCAGCATCACCGATCTTGTATCCCAGTGTAGTGAGCAAACCGTTTTTGGATGGGATGGGTTTTGTACCGGTGTTCATCAACATGAAACAGCCGGTTCCGTAAGTATTTTTCGCTTCTCCAGGACTGTAACAAGTCTGCCCAAAAAGCGCAGCCTGTTGGTCGCCCAAGTCACCTGCAACAGGCACACCACGGAGGGCTGAATCTGCCGTAACATATCCGTACACTTCTGATGATGAGCGTATTTCCGGCAGCATGGCACGCGGGATGTTAAGTATGCCCAGAATCTCTTCATCCCAGTCAAGAGAATCCAAATCCATGAGCATCGTACGGCTGGCGTTGGTCACATCGGTGAGGTGACCTCCCGTCAGATTCCAGATGATCCAGGTGTCTATATTCCCGAAGAGTAATTCGCCCTTTTCGGCGCGTTGACGCGCCCCCGGGACATTGTCCAGAATCCATTTGATCTTGGGACCAGAAAAATAAGTTGCCAAAGGTAAGCCGGTTTTTGCACGGAAGCGATCTTGCCCGCCATGTTGAGCCAACTGGTTGCAGATGATATCTGTGCGCGTATCTTGCCAGACAATTGCATTGTAGACCGGCTTGCTGGTCGCCTTATCCCACACGAGAGTGGTCTCGCGTTGATTGGTTATCCCAATCGCTACTATATCAGCTGATGTTGCATTAGCCTGATTGAGCGCGCCTCTGATTACTTCGTCCGTTCTCTCCCAGATTTCCAGAGCATCATGTTCCACCCAACCGGGCTTGGGGTAGATCTGCTGGTGTTCTTTTTGATCGTGGGCGACCACCTGCCCGGTGTGATCGAAAACCATACAGCGGGTGCTGGTAGTCCCTTGATCGATGGCAAGGATATAGTTCATGATATCTTCTCAGCGTTTATAGAAGGAATGAGTTTAAGGATAGTTAAGTTGTTCAAGACAAAACACCTTTTTGGGCAGCCCGAGATAACTATTCCTAGCCACCGCCCACAGCGGAAAATAACTTCACCTCGTCTTGTTCTGAAACGTGCGATTCTCGCAAATCAGCAACTTCGCCGTTGATGACTACCAAATGGACATCACCCAAAGGGATGCCTAACTCGGTTAATACTTCATGCAAGGGAGTATGCTGTCTGAGTGTCACATCCAGCCGGTTACGCCGTTGGGGATGGTAAAAATCAAGATATCCACCAAGATAAAGTCTCATGTCGATTTATGCAAATATCACGAAAATAGATCAGGCCAGCATATCGGCTGCCCAACCCAGGGATAAAGCATCCAGTCCTTCACGAGTGGGGTTACCAGTTTCAGGGTCCCAGCCTTTAAGACCGTACAGGACTGTGAGTGCTTGCTCAAATTCCTCTCGCGGCATAGCCTCGCCTTGCAGCGCGCCATTCTCCAACCCCTGAAATAGTCGCTCAGGTAAAACATCATCTTTGCGCGAGAAACCTTCTCGGGCGTTGAAAATCCGCGCCATATTCGTAGCGCGTTCACCGATCAGCAGAGCATCTTCCACACCCAGGTTCCAACCGGTGGCAGCATTGATTGAAAGCAGCATCTCATCAATTTGAATGTACGAGCGCGGCGCTGGGCCAAAGAAGCAATACTCGATCACCTTTTCCAGGCTTGTTAATTTTTCCAAGATGTAGAAGTGCTTCATTTTTTCGTCGCTCAAACTACGTGCCGGTTGTGCCACCGTGATCCCCAACGGACGGGCGTTCTTGAACGGAACCGAATCCGGGTTCGCGAGCATGGGATCGTGGGCTACCACCAGATGATCGGCACCAATTTCTGAGATAGCGTAGCCTATCCCAACGTTGTACTTGCCGCGCGGGTCGTGCATAGGTAGTTCTTGCCCCTTAACCTGCATGGCAAAAAACAAAGCCTCACCGCCAATCTTTTGCGCGGCTCGCAGGCTACCCTCGGCCAGCAAATCTCCGAGCCCCTGGCGTTTTGCAATTCGCTTGATCATAGTCAGCATTGCCTCGGCGTTGCCAAACCTTAGATCCAGACTATCGGTATCCTCCAGCCCAATCAGGCCGTGCTCAAAGCATTCCATAGCAAAAGCGATTGTAGCACCGGTTGAAATGCTATCCAGCATATAGGCGTTGCACATTTCATTGGCTTTGGCGATGACCTGTAAATCGCTTACACCGCAGTTGGGGCCGAAAGATGCTACGGTCTCATATTCCGGACCGCCGTAAACAGAGGTCTGGCCATCTACTGCAACCTCGCGCTTGCAGCGCACTGCGCAGGCATAACAACTTCGTCTGGCGGTGAGCAGTTCTTTCTCATAGGCTTCCCACTTGATCTCATCGACATTCTCGAAAGCACCCTGCCGGAAATTACGGGTCGGCAAGATCCCACTGATGTTGAGTGGCTCGACAATTCCAGGTGTGCCGCGCTCTTGTAAATCCCAGCTTTGAGGGCTTTCACGTACTCCTTTAGCCAGTTTGCGCCCTAGTTTCATGAGCGTGTCGGGATCATGCGCCAGGGTTTGATAACGTCGGCGGCCGCGCACTGCTACAGCTCTCAGATTTTTTGACCCCATGATAGCCCCCATACCGTTGCGACCGTTGAAATGACGTAAATCGTTAGTAATGCCTGCGAAGCGGACAAGATTTTCACCCGCGGGACCGATTTGCAGCACTCGGATTTTGTCATCAC
>DAOVXM010000015.1 GCA_030636125.1 Chloroflexota bacterium
ACCAAAGAAATAATCTACATTATTATTTGAGTAGATCCGCGTAATATTTCGTCCGCTGACTTTGGCATCGTATAGAGCCACATCTGCGTTGTGGATGAGATCACTGGAAGATTGTCCATCACCCTCCCTAGCAGCCAATCCAAAGCTTATGGTGATATTAATTGGAGTGACACTGGTTGAAACATCGAAGGAAGCCGCCTCAATCTCTTCTCGCACTTCTTCAATCTTATGGTAAGCCTCCTCGAGGGTGGTCTCAGGCATCAATATAGCAAACTCTTCCCCGCCAAACCGAGCAACAATATCATATCCCTGAAATGATTCCTGCAATATATCGGCAACCCCACACAATACGGCATCACCTGCCAGGTGACCATAGGTGTTGTTGATATGTCTGAGTAAATCCAGATCTCCTAAAACGAATGCCAACGGACGGTCAAACCGCTTGGCACGCTCTAATTCTTTTTTGAATGCTTTAGTAAGATAGCGAGAATCATACAACCTGGTTTTTGGGTCAACTTCCGCTTGTCGTTTCAAGGCAGGAATCTTAAAGGTTATGTAGATTAGATAGAGGGGAATGATGCTAAAAATGGCTGCAGATGGACTGATCATCCAAATAAAAGCCGCGGCTGCTCCCAGGCTGATCAATGTGTAATCGATCATCAAGCCGAACAAAGTAAAGGAGCCGGAATTTCCCACCCGTTGTCCGCTAGTGACCCAGTTAAGACCGCCAGTCAAAATGCGATTTACGAGGGTAAAGACAGCGATTGCCCCCAATACTCCCAGCGTGCCCAGGAGTGTTATTGATTGATTCTGAGGATTGATCCAATCATAGACAAATTTCGCAGCAAAGATCGCCAAAGCATAGGCAGCTATGTTGAATATTGGGATATACCAGGAATTCCGTCGCCACGCCCACTCAACTAAGTTGGCGACGAGTATCGTGAACAGGGCAGCTGGAGCACCTAGCAATACAAGTGTGAACCCATAGATCATCCAGCCAATATTGTGATTGGATTTACCTGCAACGTTTTCAACTTTAAATAACTGGGTGATCGCAGCTAAAAATACTGGGACTAGAATCCACCAGCTCCACCATTGGTTTTCTACCAGGATCCAAATCGTTAATGCAACACCTGATAAAATCACAGGAATAATATATAGCTTTACTTTATCCGGCAATTCTTTCATTCTGAGATTCCGTCCATCTGATCTTGCTTTATTCCTGGCTCGCTTAACCAACAAACCCTCAGGTTTCGGCTGCCTGAGGGCAAAAGATTTAACTCATTATTAGCCTAGGCAGCCCGGCGGTCTTATGTAGTGATCTATTTTCGACCACCAACCACGTAGACCCGTAGCTTTGCGCTCCTGCCTTTCGGTAGATCGGGTACTTCTCCGACCTAAACGGAGAATTCACTCATTCTCCACTCAGGTTTGCCTTTTCTGTGCGGGTAGCTGAGGCAGCTAGGCTGTCGTATGCTAAACAATCGCTCTTTGATTGCAAGGCACTTAGATCCTTGGCTTTGCGCCCCGGACTTTCATCCGGTTTGCCTTTTCTTTGCTTAGGAATTCCCCAAGTTAAGGTATTCTCATCTTACACAAGTAAGTGCTCTATTGATGATCATTGTCCCATAAACGGTGGGTGAATTTCGCCGAGCAGCCACTGCCAACCAACTTTCCGATGCTAATTCGTTTATATATAAGATCCCAGATAACTAACAACTTCCGTTGTTTCATATTCATCCAGAGTGCCAGTCCCTAAAACCGAAACATCAATGTCAATGCCCTCGATTAGGGATTCCATCCAGGATTTAACCCCTCTGGGATCATATTCATCTAAAGTCCCAAGAACTACTTCCCTGCCATCCTTAGCGCTCAAGGCAACCACGACACCTAGCTTAGTGCTGACCCTGTGTACGTAATTCCTATCAATTGAATAGCGCTTGCCGTTAAGTGATTCGCTGCGATCATCCTGCCTTTCCGATAATCTTTTCCCCTCTCTCCAGACACTTGTCCGGCTAACTTTAAGCCCAACATTCCTGAATGCATCAACCACATCTCTAGTGCTCATGCCCATCACCCAGGCCAGCCCAGCGATTTGACGGATACGAAGCGTCTGGTTTGACCGGTCAACACCTTCGGGATAGTGGCGGAATGTACGTTCGCACTCGCTGCAGCGATAGCGATAGATCTCTGTTAGCAAACCAGTTGCATCTCGAACGGGTTTATGCACCCTTCCCCAACGCTGCAGGATATCACTCCCGCAATAAGAGCAATCGTGTGGGCGACTATCTGTTGGTTTTTGAATTTCTGGTAGCTTCAACCAAATGACCGGCATAAATGAAAATCTCCTAGAAAATATTGCGATTCTGAAATTTTTATTTCAACAATTACCCTTTCTACAATTAACGTTGATTATGCAGAATTATTACACTCTTCGAATTTTGATTCCTTACATTTTGTATAAGTTGACATGAATTTCTAAGACCGAAAGGTTCACATCTCGTTCGTAGCATCTTCACAACCTCTTCACAACTTCTTCACAACCCTTTGTTATGCTTACCGAAACACAATCTAACTTCTCACTGCGGCGAGAAGTTACAACACACCTACTACCAACATCATAAGAAGGAGTGTAGAACATGAAAAAGATCGTAATTACCGTTGCTGTTGTTGGCGTATTAACTTTGGCACTGGCAGGATTGGCCTATGCCCAGACCACCAACCCACCAGAACCAGATTATCCTGAGGGTTATTATGGATCCGGCAGGATGGGCATGAGGGGTGGTCATGACATTAACTCGTGGGGCAGAGATTGGCGCGCAGGTGAGCCTGCTAGCATTGAAGGCTTCGGCCCTATGCATGATGAGATGATGGCAGCCTTCGCACAGATCTTTGATTTATCAGTAGAGGAATTAGAAGATCGCCATGACGCAGGCGAAACAATGTGGGACATGGCCGAGGAGCTGGGTTTAACCCCCGAGCAGTTCCGCGAACTGATGATACAAGCTCGTAATCAAGCCCTCGCCCAGGCTGCTGATGGAGTCATCCCACAAGAGCAGTACAACTGGATGCTCGAGCGCATGAATCAGATGTGGTCCGGTGAAAACCATCCTGACTTTACTGACTGCGATGGAGACGGTCAGCGCGGTTTCGGCCGGAATGGTGGCTTGATGTTTGGCGATAATACCCGCTAACTTTTTGGTAGTAATTTAAAAGTATGGTAAAACAACAGTGGGTTGTGGTCAACGACAGCCCACTGTTGTTGTATAATCAAACTTATGTCTACAATCCTCATCATCGAAGACGAACCTGAGCTGGTAAAGGTATTGCGTTCCTACTTAGAGCAAGCTGGATTCAACGTGCTGACCGCCTACCGGGGCGACAGCGGCCTCTCAACATGGGAGCACAAGCATCCAGATTTAGTCATCCTGGATCTCAACCTCCCCGGTTTGGATGGTCTGGATGTGGCCCGCGAAATCCGGCGTAAAGGAAATACACCCATCATCATGTTGACCGCGCGGGTAGAGGAGATGGATCAATTGATCGGTTTAGAACTAGGTGCGGATGATTACATCCCCAAGCCATTCTCACCCCGAGTTGTCCTGGCGCGGGTCAGGGCTTTACTACGGCGCTCGATGTCCTCACCAGTCGCATCCCAAGTGCTGCGTGTGGCTAACTTGGAGATCAACCTGGATGCCCACACGGTGACTCGCGCCTGCGAGTTGATCGATCTTACTCCGACAGAGTTTAACCTTTTGGCCACATTGGCTGCCCAACCTGGTCGCGCCTTTACCCGCCTACAGTTGCTCGAAGCTGGTTTGGGTAACGCTTACGAGGGCTACGAACGCACCATAGATGCCCATATTAAAAACCTGCGCGCCAAGATCGAACCCGACCCCAAAAAACCTCGCTACATCGAGACCGTATTCGGTATCGGCTATCGCTTCCATAAAGAATGAAGAAAATAGCAATGTACTAAACCAAAGTCAAAACCTCTAAAGTCGAATACCCGAGTCCTCGATCTCAAATCTCTTTTCCCCCATGAAACTTCGCCTCTTTCTTGCCTTCACCTTAATTGTACTCATATCGGTGGTTAGTGTTGTTTTCATTGCTGGACAGAGCACCACCAACGAAGTACGTGCCTTTATGTTCCGCGGCGGGATGGCTGGTACAGAGGGATTGGTGGTAACTTTGGAGGATTATTACCAAACCCACCATTCCTGGCAAGGTGTTGAAAGCCTGTTTCAAACGCCCGGTCAGGGACGTGGATCTGGTGGTCAAGGTGTGGGTACTGGTACAGGTGGTACGATGAATCAGCGACTGCGTTTAGCCGATGCTCAGGGCACCCTAGTGGTTGACACCTCTGACAGACATCCTTCTGGTAATCTGAGCAAGTCCGAGTTGGCAAGCGCTATACCCCTAAGCTCAGATGGTCAAACCGTCGGTTATCTACTGCCTGAGGGAGGCATGGGCTTCACACACATTGACGAGTCCTTCTTGATCAGCCGCATCAATCGCGCCGCGTTGATTGCCGGACTGATTGCAGCTGGGCTATCTCTAATCTTAGCCTTTCTGCTAGCCTATCGTTTGCTTCAACCTGTGCGGGAACTCACCTACGCGGCTGAAGAATTGGCTAAAGGTGACTTATCCCAACGTGTCATCGTACGGGGTGATGACGAGCTGGCAACACTTGGGAACACCTTCAACCAAATGGCCGATTCATTACAAAACGCTGAGGAGAGCCGTCGCGCCATGACAGCCGACATCGCTCATGAGTTACGCAACCCTCTAGCTGTGCAACGTGCCAACCTGGAAGCTTTGCAAGATGGCATCTACCCACTCACCCCTGATAGCCTTGACCCTATCCTCGAACAAAATCAATTACTCAACCGTCTGGTTGAAGATTTGAGAACTATAGCCTTAGCAGATTCAGGTCAACTACACCTGGAACTCATACCAACGGATTATCCTGCCCTAGTGAAAAGGGTAACTGAGCGCTTTGGACCTCAGACAGATTCCAAACAAATCGAGATTATTTTATCGGCCGATACACCCTGCCCTACAATATCATTAGACCCGGGACGGGTTGAACAGATTTTAGGGAATCTCTTATCCAACGCACTCCGCCACACGCCCCAACGCGGGAGTATCTGGATCGAGATTGACTGCTCCCCATATTCAGCCCAATTGACCCTGCGCGATAGTGGCTCCGGTATCCCGCAAGAAGCTCTCCCTCATGTCTTTGATCGTTTCTTTCGCGCCGACAAATCACGTAGCCGCTCGGAAGGTGGCACAGGTCTAGGACTGGCGATCGCCCGCCAACTGGCTGAAGCCCACGGTGGTAGTCTAACCGCTGCTAACCACCCAGGTGGAGGCGCGCTCTTCACATTAACTTTGCCCATAACGAATGATTAATTTTCAGGTATTACGCAGATGAAGTGGTAAGAGCCCGAAAATGAAGCCCACCAACGTTACCCGCTTGCTTGATCAGCGCAAGATACCATACACCGCTCATCAACTCCCCCCAGAAAAACTCGGTGCACTGGAAGTCGCACAATACCTAGGTGTGCCCCCTGAGGAAGTTTATAAAACTATCGTCGTGAAACGGCAACCCCAAGGAAAACCGATTTTAGCCCTTGTTCCCGGAAATCATGAAGTCAATTTGAAAGCTCTGGCGAAGGCTATAGGGGAGAAAAAAGTCCAACTGCCAGCCCAACGCGAAGCAGAGCAACTAACCGGTCTACAAGCCGGGGGTATCTCCCCCCTGGCATTACTCAACCGCGGCTTCCAGGTTATCCTGGATATCTCTGCCAAAAACCACCACAAAATCTATATATCCGGGGGACAGCGCGGCCTGGACATCCAGCTGCCAGTCTCCGACTTGATTACCTTGACTAGCGCCAGGGTAGCTGAGATCAGCCACATGGCGTCAGCGGAAAACACAGGGGACAAGATATGACCCTGGCCAAAAGTTGGGTCGAGCATATGATCATCCACGCCAATAGCGCGAGTGTGCATATTGCAGGAATGATTTCCCGAATTCAATTTTCCATTAATGATGTTGAAGCTTTCTCGTGATAAATGGATGTAATGGGCTTTTTCAACATGTTTTACCCATAATCATGACCAAAATGCATTAATTGAAACGCTTTTTTGCCAAAATCGTAAAATTGATATCAACGAATTACGAAAATAGCTTGCCCATATACGACTTTTTCCCTATAATTAGACCAACTATCACCACGTGTTGATCACCAAGCCTTATCAGAGTTCTATAATATTTTATCAGTCTCACCAGCGGGTGGTCATATCCACGTTATACAAGTTGTTACACTAATAGATGTCGTCTTAGGAGGTGATGCCGTATAGACAAACTTATAGACTAGGTACATATCTCTAAAAGTAGTAGGTTCAACTCATTTTTATTCCACACTTAATAGAAGGAGAGAAACAAATGTCCCGTAAAACATTTTTATTACTAACCTCATTAATAGTCATGGCTTTGCTCATTGCAGCCTGTGGCACCAGTGAGACAATTGTAGAAACAGTGATCGTGACGGTAGAGGTGCCAGCAGAGGCTGAAGAGGCACCCGCCCAAATTGTATCCGTTGGCCGTGGAGATATTTATAACCGGGTGAAAGAACGCGGCAAATTAGTATGCGGTAGCCGTACAGACCTGCTTGGCTTCGGTTATCTCGACGCCGACGGACGCAACATCGGCTTCGATATCGACCTGTGCCGTGCTGTAGCAGCCGCAGTGCTCGGCGATCCTGAAGCTGTAGAATTCGTCCCCTTGACAGCGGCCGAGCGAGGCCCTGCGTTGCAAACGGGTGAGATCGACATGCTCAGCCGGAATGTTACCTGGACGTCCACCCGTGATTCCCAATGGGGTAACTACACCACTGTGATGTTCTACGATGGTCAGGGCTACATTGTCCGCAAGGATAGTGGGATCACCGATGTTAGCCAGATGGATGGTGCTACCGTCTGCGTGACGACCGGTACGACCACCGAGTTGAATTTAGCTGATGACTTCCGCCAACAGGGTTTATCCTTCGAAGCGGTTACCTTTGAGGACACCCCCTCAGTATACAACGCTTATGATGAAGGGCGTTGCGACGCGGCCACCAGTGACAAGTCACAACTGGCGGCTATCCGTATGGGTTTAGCTGATCCCGATGCGCACGTCATTCTCGACGTCACCATCTCCAAAGAACCCCTCACTCCTGCCGTACCTCACGGCGACGACCAATGGTTCGATATTGTAAAAATGGTCATGTATGGGCTGATCAACGCTGAAGAACTGGGCGTTACCCAGAGCAATGTTGACGAAATGGCCAGCGGTGACAATATAAAGGTGCGCCGCTTGTTGGGGGCTGAAGGCGAATGGGGTCAGGCGGACCTTGGGTTAGATGCAGATGCTATGGCCGTTGCACTAAAGGCCGTCGGCAACTATGGTGAAATCTATGATCGCTATATGGGTCCCCAGGGAGATGCATTTGTTCTGCCTCGCGGAATAAACCAACTCTGGAACGATGGCGGTTTGATCTACGCACCACCAATGAAATAAACAAGCCATCTACTTACAGGGTGCAGTCTTGTGAAAGACTGCACCCTTATTGAAATATCTATGGCTGCAAACCAGGCTCCTCCTTCAAAAATCCAAATAAGTAGCGATATACCTTTCTGGCGGGACGAACGCGTCCTGAGGGTTATAGCACAGATCGTTTCATCAGTACTGGTCATTGGTTTTATTATTTTCCTTGTGATCAATTTTTTTGAGGCTGCCGAACAGCGTGGGCTATCACTAGGGTATGACTTTCTTAAAGAAGCGGCTGGTTTTCCGATCAGCGAATCGCTGATTCCTTATGATCCAGCAAAATCATTCGCTTATGCATTCCTAATTGGTATTCTCAATACATTAAAGGTCTCCCTAATCGGCATCGTCGCTGCGACCATCCTGGGTACGCTGGTTGGTCTGGCACGTCTCTCATCAAACTGGCTTGTCAGCCGGATCGCATTAATCTTTATTGAATTTCACCGCAATATCCCCCTGCTGATTTATCTCTTCTTATGGTTTTTTGTCGTCGGGCAGAGACTACCTCCGGTCAAAGACAGCATCCAGGTGCCAGGGCTCATATTCCTCAACCAACGCGGCTTGTATTTGGCCTGGCCGCGCCTGACTTCAACTGGATATATATTCCTAATTTTCGTTATTCTGGGCATCGGATTGTCGATCATCGCTTTTGTCGTCCTGCGCCGTTTGCGTGAGACAACCGGACAATCGACCTACTTTGGTGCTGTCAGCCTTGGTTTCCTGATCGTGTTTCCCATCATCGGTTGGTTCATCGCCGGGGGTGAACCCCTCATGATCGATGTCCCATTTCTAGACGGCTTTAATTTCAAGGGGGGATTGCGCCTCACGCCGGAATTTGCCGCCTTATTTGTGGGTTTGGTCTTATACACTGCTGCCTATATTGCTGAGGTGGTGCGCGCCGGCATTCAGGCGGTCAGCAAAGGACAGGTGGAGGCAGCTTCGGCCGTTGGTCTCAGCAGTTTCCAAGTTCTCGGATTGATCATCATCCCACAAGCCATGCGAGTAATCATCCCACCACTCATCAGCCAATACCTAAACCTGACCAAGAACTCCAGCTTAGCCATCGCTATCGGCTACCTGGACGTCTTCTTTGTGGGCCGGACCATCATCAACCAGGCTGGACGCGCTGTCCCGGTATTCTCGATGATCATGGTCACCTACCTGACCATCAGTATTATCACTTCCCTCATTATGAATTTTTATAACCGTCGCATTCAGTTTAAAGAAAGGTAATAGTGAGCAATCCGCTAAGTGATGCTCAACAACTCTTAAAGCGAGTTTTGAATCTATGACATCCAAAGCAGAAGAAATACGCCCTCCGGAACCACCAGGTCTTTTGACCTGGATGCGCCACAATTTGTTCAGTTCCTGGTTCAACGCCTTGCTGACAATCATCTCCGTGGCATTCATCTTTTTTGCTGTACGAGGCATCGTTAACTGGGTGTTCTTCACGGCTGACTGGACACCTGTTTTAGAGTTCCCACTCTTATATATGATAGGTCAGTATCCCAGGGACCAAATGTGGCGCATCGCTATATTGCTCTGGACGACCACTTTCCTCTTCGGAGTAAGTTGGGGCTTATGGGGCGACCTGGTGCGCCCTTTCGCCATCACTATAGGTGTCCTCCTGGCTCTGGCTGCCTTTTTCCCCACTTCGTCAGAATCGTATACGCTTGCAGTTCGCGTAGCACTGATTATTAATCCGATCTTGATTTTTGTCGGTTACCAGGTTGGGCGGTTAAAGAATATTACAGGTAGACTTGTAGTGATCGCCTGGCTCGTCCTTTTTATCATAACTCCTATCTTGCTGCGTGGGTTTAACGAAAGCGAAACGCTACCCATTGTAGAAACCACGCTATGGGGTGGCCTGGTCGTGACCATCCTGCTCGCAGCAGGTGGTATCATCCTGTCATTTCCAATTGGGGTTGCTCTAGCCTTGGGCAGGCGTTCTTCGTTGCCGGTAGTGAAAATATTCTCGACCTTATTCATCGAGGTAGTACGAGGGGTGCCCCTCGTGACCATCCTTTTTATGTTTTCCATCATCTTAGCCCTCTTCCTGCCCCCCGAATCACGCCTCGACCGTTTGATGCGTGCTTTGATGGCGATGACCGTTTTCAGCGCAGCTTATATGGCTGAAAATGTACGCGGTGGCTTACAGGCGGTTCCACCCGGCCAGGAAGAAGCTGGGAAAGCGGTTGGATTGAACAACCTTAAGATTATGACTTTTATCGTTTTGCCCCAAGCCCTGCGCTTGGTCATCCCCGCTATTGTTGGTCAATTTATCAGCCTGTTTAAAGACACCACGCTGGCCATTATCGTCGGCATCAGCGAACTTCTATTTATTGGTAAATCAATCATCAACTCTGACCCCACATTTATCCAAAGACAGCTCGAGGTGTTTTTATTCATCGCGTTCTTATTCTGGATTATCAGTTATGCCATGTCATCTGCCAGCCGGCAGCTAGAGTCGCAGCTCGGCGTTGGCGAACGCTAAACAAGGAGCGCTTTATGAGTGAACCAACAAACGAAACCAGTTCGGATGAACCGATCATCATTTGCCGGGACGTGCACAAGTGGTTCGGCAACTTCCATGCCTTAAAAGGCATCGATATGGATGTCAATCCAACAGAGGTGATCGTCATATTCGGTCCCTCCGGCTCGGGTAAATCCACCTTCATCCGCACCCTCAATCGCCTTGAAGAACACCAACAGGGACAGATCATCGTGGATGGTATCGAGTTGAGCCACGATGTGCGCAATATAGAGAAGATACGCATGGAAACCGGGATGGTCTTCCAGCAGTTTAACTTATTCCCGCATCTCAGTGTCATGCAAAATATCACCCTTGCCCCCATCTGGGTGAGGAAATGGAAAAAACAAAAAGCCGAAGAGGTATGCATGGAATTGCTGGAAAGGGTTGGCATTCCAGAACAGGCAGAGAAATACCCTGCCCAACTCTCCGGTGGCCAGCAGCAACGCGTGGCGATCGCGCGCGCTTTAGCCATGCAGCCCAAGATCATGCTATTCGATGAGCCCACATCGGCGCTCGACCCGGAGATGATCAAGGAGGTGCTGGATGTAATGGTTGAATTGGCTCAGAGTGGTATGACCATGCTGGTAGTCACTCACGAGATGGGTTTCGCCAAAGGCGTATCCGACCGGATGTACTTCTTCGATGAAGGAAAAATTGTTGAAAGTGGCACACCCCATGATATTTTCCAAAATCCTCAAGAGGACCGTACCAAACTATTTCTATCTCAAATCCTCTAACCCATTAACGCCTACACCACGATATTGCTCTTCATGGAATGGAAAAATGGTGTGCCTTGGAAAAAACTCCCAACGCACACCATTTTTATAAGACTTCTATCCGGATTTTCTTTGGCCTTTGTAGTTACTCTACAAATTTCAATTACTGCGTAAACTCACCCACCAGTTCCCCATTTACCCAAACCGTATAGGTACCATCCGGGAAGCTGCCCAAGTTAATGCTGGTTTTGAAAGGCTGCAAAACTTGTATGCAGATCACATCAGGTTCAGATAATGAGTACAGCTCAACTTGAATGCGATTCTGGGTGTCCGGCTCGCTCGCTTCAGCCCTGAGAATATGACATGGTGTGGGCAACTCCCCTTCTAATTCCAACACGATTTGCAGTGGATAACTCTCGAGGATCAAGAGTTCGCTTACGTTGATAGTAACAGCTCCACGCGTCATATTCTCTTCACCTGGAATCGGATCCAGGGGTGAACGAGTACCGCTTTCTAATGTGGATTGAGCATTTGTGTTTCGGTCAAGCGTTGATCCCCCAAGCTGTCCAGCACAAGCTGCTAGCGTGAGTGCAAATAAAACGTTCAAAAATACGGCGAATTTAAAAGACATTTTCCTCTCCACAGCATTAATTCAACTTAAGGACGCTCTGGAAAGGGGAAATGTTCCCACCTTATATTCATATCGTCAATTACCCTTTAATCACGGCAACCGGCACCAACCTGGCCACTCTACGAGCAATCCCGGCCCCAACAACAGTGCTAACCACTTCGTCAACATCCTTATAAGCCTGAGGGGCTTCTTCGGCTAAACCGGCCATCGACCCAGCGCGTATTTGGATGCCTCTGGACTGCAATTCCTTACGCAAATCCTCTCCCCATACCGTTTTCTTTGCCTTACTGCGGCTCATCACACGACCAGCCCCATGACAGGAGGAACCAAATGAGCGCTCCATGCTGCCTTCTGTTCCAACCAAAACCCAGGAAGCTGTACCCATACTGCCCGGTACTAAAACTGGCTGACCAATAGGCCGATATTCTTCTGGTAAGCCCTCAAAACCTGGTCCAAAAGCGCGTGTTGCACCCTTGCGATGGACACAAACTTTAATCCTTTCACCGTTTATTTTATGCGTCTCGATTTTACCCATGTTGTGAGCAATATCATAAACCTGATACAAACCCCAATTTTTCACCTTGCCAGCCAGGGTTTCCTCAAAAGCTTTACGTGCATAGTGGGCCAGCACTTGACGGTTGGCGAAGGCATAGTTTGCCGCGCAACGCATTGCTGCAAGGTAATCCTGACCTTCTGGGGAATCCAATGGAGCGCAAACCAGCTCGCGGTCTGGTAGTGTAATTCCATAGCGACGCACTGCCCCTTGGAGCTCTCGAACATAATCTGTGCATATCTGGTGACCAAACCCCCGCGAGCCGCAATGAATTTGAACCACCAAATTACCTTCTGCCAATCCCATAACCTGGGCCGCACGGGCATCAAAGACCTGGTCAACCAGGTCTACTTCGATAAAGTGATTCCCCGCTCCCAGAGTGCCGACTTGAGAGCGACCGCGCTCCTTAGCTCGTTTGCTTACTTTGTCAGGGTCAGCACCATCAAGTCGCCCGTTCTCTTCGGTTCGACGCACATCTGCCTCGGAAGCATATCCCCGTTTCTTTGCCCATTGACTACCTTGAATACAGACTTGATCCAGCTCTGTCACACTCATACGCAAATGACCCTTTTTCCCGACCCCACTCGGACAGTAGTGATTTAGAGCGGATGCCAAATCGTCAATATATGCCTGCGCTTCCCCGAGCTCAATTTGAGAAGCCAACAGACGTACACCACAATTAATATCATAGCCAATGCCGCCGGGTGATATCACCCCTGTCGGGTATCGCGTTGCTGCCACACCACCAATAGGAAAACCATAACCTTGATGCATATCAGGCATCACCAGGACATGTCCAACTAATCCAGGAAGGGTTGCTGAGTTTACCGCCTGTTCGAGAGATCTATCTTTCATGACAGCCTCTAGCAAACGTTTAGTCGCGAAAATACGCACTGGCACCTGCATGTCGTCGCGATAGGTTTTCGGTATCTCCCACTCATAATCGTTAATTTTTTTTAGTTCTTGTAGGCTGATCATGCACACACCTTCTACAAATCCGAGTGAAAGCCCAACATCAATACTCTACAGTCACTCATACATCGAAGACAATATTCACTTCAAATCCCCGCTTAGTTTCTCTGATTTTCAAGTTATGATAAGTCACCGCCTTGATTTCCTTCTCCTGGGAGGCAAGAGGCGCGCCTCCCAATTTAGCCAACAATTTCCCGTCAGTGAGCTTAAGGTCAAATTTATCAAACCCTAGGCTTTCCATCTCTCCCAGGTATAGTAATTCTTCCAAAAAAGTGACTAATGTGCTCTCTGGATCATAAGCTGATACTTCCAACTCACGTGTCAGGTATGGATCTGTCTGCAGGCGGGTGCCTGATATTGAATACCTACCGCGCGCCGCTCCCGCTAACAGTGTGACCAAATAAGGAGCCCAGACTTCAAGTTCCCACTCTGCGGTATGTTCGAGCTCACAGTAACCAGAGATTCGATCTTCCATCTTAATTCATTACTTATCTTCATTATATCTCAGTATGCTTGCCAAATCTTCCTGATTGCTCTTATAATTGCCCAACAACACAAGAAGTTCTATTATGAGTATCCTTAAAGACAAGCTTACCAAACTTGAAAGCCATTTACAAACACTGATCGAGGGTAGTGCGGCAAGGTTATTCCCTTCCGATATACTACAAGAAGACCTTGCCCACCGCTTAATACAAGCTATGCAAGCTGAGATCAAGACTCAACCTGATGGGCAGGTTATTGCACCTAACGTGTATACATTGGTTATACACCCTTTAATGGGGGAAGAGCTACGCGCTAATATAATCTTATACGATGATCTAGCCCGGGCAATTCAAGACGCTGGAACGGAGTCTGGATTCCTGTTCCTGCAGCCACCAACAGTATGTATTGAGGAAGATCCACAGGTACCACCACAAGAATATTTGGTTTTAGCTCGAATCCACCAGCAAGATTTAGCCCATACCACAGATATGGAACCGCATGATTTCCCAGACAGTATTCCATATCC
>DAOVXM010000029.1 GCA_030636125.1 Chloroflexota bacterium
GACATCGTCGTTCAATTGACCTGGATTGGTTTACCCAGGAGCAAATTGCAGATACATTGACGTTAGCCCAAACTATCCGTGATGCTGGAATACCATTTACTACTGCCCAAACGACACCGGGTACTTTGCATGGCAGCGTCGAGAGCGTGCGTGTCAGCTTTATGGAGTACCGCTATCACTTACTTCAACCTCTCAACCACTGGTCAAAGCCGGATGTCTCACTCGCTGCTTTGGATGACCTGGGTTGTATGAAGCTGTCTGCAATTGCTCAGCGCGGTTCAAAGAAAGATTTTCTTGATGTTTACGCTTTATGCACCCAGCATCGTCCCTTGGAAGAATTTCTTAGTCTTTATCAAAGGAAATTTGGAGTGGTGGATATCAGCCCAGTGCTGTACGGACTAGTGTACTTCGATGATGCAGATGAAGAAAGAACACCGGAGATGATGTGGGATTTAAATTGGGATCTCGTCAAGAATCAAATCCGTATCTGGGTAAAAGAAATATCTAAGTGATTGATACCTGAATATTACCCATAATCAAACGCAACAAATGCGAACCAGGCATCTTTTTCCACTGTGGAATAGGCGATATTGCTGGTCTTGTCGTATTGCTAGTGTTACGCCATTATTACCAAACTATAGAGTCACTTTCGCCGCGCAACACTAGTATCACTCAGTTCCATTTACAAATTTTATGATCTCATCGGGGGTTTTCCCGCTCAAGCCCAGGCTTTCGACACTGCGGCCGGATTGGCGATAATTGCTCTCATTGACCGCACTTGCCAGGGTGATGATGGCGTCCACCAGCGGCGTGGGTACATCCGCCAACCGCGCAAAGGAAACCAGCGGAACCAGTCCATAGGGAATATCTTCAGTCAGTAAGCGGTTGTCCGTAGATTTAGGACCTGGGGCTGGCTTATGGATAGGTGAGTTGCTGAATAACTCGTACAGGTTATTCCCATCCATCCCCTGGTGACCGTAATAGCGGTGTAAAGTTTCTACTACGGAAATCCCCTCTATACCGTAGGCACGCGCCACTGCCAACCTTTCTAAATCCAATTGGTCGCCTACTCTGCCAGCGCTCTGAGTATAACCGTCTGGATATAGATACCATTTTTCTATCCGGCAGCTTTCGATAAAGCCTACGTTCAGCACCATAGCCACTGGGTGGACAATATGATTTAAGTTATGAAAGCTGGTATCCAGCACATTTTCTGCAGGCACAATTTGAGGATACACTGGTTTCAAGCGCTCAACCACCTCAGCTGTGCATTTGGCTGGGAAGGCAGCTAAGGGGAGATATTGTTTTAAACCGCGTGCCCAAACCCCATTTCCCCCCTCTTTCTTAGCGGCGTACATGAACGTGGTGGTTTCCGCCAGCAGGATATCCGGTGAGCCGCCATGAGCCAGGAATTCCCGTTGGAACTCTAGTGCTCCTCCAAAACAACCTGGTGCCAGGACGAGGATTTGTCCCCCCTTCAGGTAAGGTGCACAGGTTCGAGCGAGCAGTTTGTGCCCCATGGCCGGCACCACCGCTAATATGATGTCAGCACCTTCTAAGGCGGCCTCGATATCGGTGGTTACCAACGCCGGCCGCGCCAATCCCTCACCCGCGACGCCGCGCATGCTTATACCACCCGCTTGAATGACCGGCTCAATCGTGTAGGCAAACGTAGGAGACTCGTACAAACGCACCTCGTAGCCTCGTAAAGCCAGGTCACCCGTTGCGCAGAAGCCGCCGTTGCCTCCTCCTAGTATGGTGAATACCGGTCTCTCAGTCATCAAGCTTTACTCCTGCGTGAGACAACGAGGCGCGCACCTCGGCCTCCATTTTGTCAATTGACCGTCCAGCGAGCCGGTAGTCCACGTCCAATAATTCACAGGCCTCGTCTATGATTTTCGAAGTTGCCGGGGTTGGCACACCCAACAGTCGCCCCAGACCTTCCAGGGGTACCATACCGTAGGGGATATCCTCCTCGATCAAGCGCACGTGGAATGATATTGGACCCGGTACGGCTTCCAGGTGGATTTGCCCCTCGTTGGAGCGCATGCGGGATTGGAACCACTCATACATATTGCTGACGCTTGCGTTATCAAATGGTGGATACGCTTTAGCCAGGAATTGGTAGAGCGGCCGCATTTTAACATTGCATGCCTCGGCAATCGCCAAACGTTCCCGGTCGACCACTTCCATCAGATCACCCACTTCAGGTGTGACACCTTCAGCATAAAGCGCCCACGGTTTCCCGGCGCGCACTTTTTCCTGGTTGCGCAGCACCACCACAGGATGTACGACCATATTAGCACCCGAAAGGCCGGTATAGAGCACGTCCGGATAGATGTTCAAGTGTGGGTAGACCCCCAGCAACCAGTCACGGAATGTCTCCGGCAGCGCCTCCGCCGGAGAGAAGGCTGCATCCAGGTCCTGTTTCACCCCGCGCACCCAGACACGTCCTTGTTGCCCCTCATCCAGCTTGGTGGCGTAGGGGAGGATATTGAACTCGCCCACCAGTGGGGATTCCTTGCAGCCACCTGCTTTGAGGGAAGCCTGCATTTCCCAGGTGGAACCCAGTGTGCCCGAGCCGATCATCATGATCTGGTCACAGGTCATGTGACGGGCCAGGGCGCGTCCCAGGTGGTCGATAGCCGGTTGGGTGCCGGCCATGACGATAAAATCTGCACCTTGGATGGCTTGCACCGGGTCTGTGGTCACCAGGTCCAATTGTAGTGTTTTCCCTTCGGGGCCACAGATTTCACCCCGGGCAAAGATGCGGTTCCCGTTGGCCTGGATGGATTCCAGACGGTTCGGGCTGCGGTTATACAGGGTGACGCTCTCGACGCCCTCTTCTAAGAAGTGAGCCGCGAAGGTGATACCACCGTTGCCGGCGCTCAATACCGCGACGCGTTTTATATGACCTGCAACTGGGTTCATGGTGTTCTCCTTACTCCTCTTTGATCCAAAAATCACCGATCGTGTACTTGGCCATCTTCCCCTCGTCTAATTCGGCGCCCAACCCAACGCGATCCTGGGGGACGATAATTTCTGCGTCTTCGTAAATCACTGGATCTTTGAGGATGTCATCCTCTAAGCGGCGTACGGAAGTCAAGGCATGTCCGATGTCAAAAAGGCCAGGAGTCGATGCCGCGAAGTGCAGCCCCGACATCACGCTGACGCCCATTTCGATCATTGAGTTGATAAATAGTTTACCCCCGGCAGCCTGCACCATGCCGGCGATTTTCTTGGCGTTCAGCAGCCCGCCCTGTTTGGTTGTCTTGATGCTGTAGAAGTCGGCTGCTTTGGTTTGGATGATGTTGAGGGCATCACGTGGGCTGGAGAGGCTTTCGTCAACACCCACTGGAATATTTACCGCGCGCACCACCTGGGCTAACCCTTCCAGGTCCCAGCGCGGTACGGGTTGCTCGATCATGGCCACCTGCTGTTCTTCCAGTTTACGGATGGTGCTGATAGCAGTCCCCACCGACCAGCCCTGGTTGGCGTCGCAGCGCAGTTGCACATCCTCTCCGACGGTCTGCCGGACCAGTTTGACCCGTTCCACATCGGTCTCGGAGGGCAAAATGCCCAGCTTAATCCCGATGGTGCGGTAGCCCTCTTCGACTTTCGCTGCTGCTTCGCGTGCGTTCACCTCTGGCGGCTCGCTGCCCAGCGACCACATGATCGGTATCCGCTCCCGGACCATCCCGCCCAACAACTGGTAGACCGGGATGTTCAATGCTTTCCCCAGCAAGTCGTGGCAGGCCAGGTCGATGGCGGCTTTGGCAAAGGGATTACTCACGCAGACGGCCTCCATGCGGGTGTGGATGGCCTCGATAGCCAGGGGGTCCATGCCCAGGACGGCAGGGCCGAGATGATACTTGAGCATCGTCATCACCGTTTGCTGGCTCTCGCCTGTGAACGCCAGCGCTGGGTCGCTCTCACCGATGCCGGTTAGGCCTTGATCTGTATACACCTCCACCACGACCGACTGCGTGCTGGTGATACTCCCCATCACGGCGACGTGGTAGGTTTTGAGGGTAGGTATATTGACTGCGTAGACTCTGATAGCAGTGATCTTCATAGCGCTGCTCCGGTTAATTTGCACTAAGTACAGTCACATAAATTTTGATGGATCTAGAAAGCCTTGCGAAGGTTCAAGGGTACTTCTCGGTTAGGATACTGAATGAAAGCACGGCACAAGATTGAATTAAAAATGATTTCGCAACCTTCGCAAGGGTTAAATACCCTACAATTTTATTGTGATTGCACTTAGGCGGCGGGATTACCTGATCGATCTTTGATTGGTAATTATAGCAAATAACCTGCTTCTTCTTGATAGGTTATGGTTGAAGGTGGCTTTAGCGGTACCGGCGGATCAGTCCGAGCAGGATGTTGAAACGGGGCACCCTGTGCATATACTGTTGATATTCTACTCCGAAGGTCTCGATACAGTACTTCTCTTCCTGCAGGGTGTGCAGATAAAAGAAGAAAATCGCCAACAAACCCACAATTACGATAATCCAGTGCTGGCTAATGCCTATGAAACCTGCGCATAGCAGCATGTAACCAAGATATTGGGGATGCCTGACTAGGGCATAGATCCCCTGATCGACCACTACGGCCGTATGCATATAATTCTTCCCCTCCGCCGCCTGGCCATACTTGCGAAGCGAGAACATAGGCAGGAAAGTTAGCATCAAGCCTATAGCCAATACGGGCACACCCATGTATTTCAATACAGGTATGCCATCCTGGTCCAGAGCTAGATTCAAGATGAACATACAGATCATTAAGAAGCCTGCAATCCAGTCCAGCATATCTGGTCTTCGGTTTTTCATAAGCGTTCTCCGATCTTCCTAATTATAAACCAGGCTATTGAAGGGGAACGCGGCTGATTAAGATCCTAAGGCAATCACCGATCCTGGTTCGGTCACTGGAAGACATGATTGCTGGATATAGCCTACACTAACCACCCGCACCTGTTTTTCGGATTTACTTAGCTGTGCTTATTAATGTGACATTATTCACTTTGTGTTAGAATACATGAATATTTTTTGGAGTTAGCCAACATATTCCTCAATGACCTCCGCTTCCAATTTATGTCTTATCGATTTTCATCCAAGAGAATTATCTGGAACAATGTTCAACAGTTATTACCCTTGATGTGATTATGCCTGGGACTGAATACCTCCCAGGCTTTGTGTAATTCACATACCCCATAATTTATCGTTAGATCACACACAATTCCATAGTTAAAGCCAGTTTACCGGTATATTACAAATGCTCGTTTGAAATTTGACATAAAATGAGAATCTGTGATCATTTGGGCATATTGAAAACCATTTTGTTTTAAGTGGTTGGCTGTACTTTAGCCGAGATTATAAATTGCTAACCTAGGTAAGTCTTCCAGAAAGACGCCAGTCATTTAGGTAACCATATGAATGACCCATCCCCTCCAATGCACTCATTAATAATCGATACCGACGCTGGCGTGGACGACGCAATTGCCATATTGATGGCCTTGAATCATCCCCATACGCAGGTAGTGGGGATTACTACCGTAAACGGAAATGCAAATGTGGATCAGGTCACGAATAACGTTTGTCTGGTCCTTGATCAGGTTAATCGAGCCGTTCCCGTATATAAAGGATGTGACCGGCCTTTGTTTGCGGCTCAATTGGGCTCTGAGAGTATTCATGGTAACGATGGACTGGGAGACGTATCTGCGAAATACCTGCCGTCGCAGTGTAAACCAGAGATGGAACATGCGGCCTTGGCGTTGATCCGCCTGGCTCGGGAACACGCCGGGAATTTCACCTTGCTTACTTTAGGTCCATTAACCAATCTAGCTTTGGCGGCTCGCATTGATCCTAACTTTGTCAATAATGTCCCCTGCCTGGTGGTGATGGGCGGTGCGATTGAAGCGCGTGGCAACGAGTCTCCTTCGGCTGAATATAATATATTCGCTGATCCAGAAGCCGCGGCAATTGTATTTGAGGCAGGCTTCCTTGAAATCTGGTTGCTTTCCTGGGAGACCACACTTAAATACCCGTTGTCTTGGGAACAATATGGTCAGTACGCAAATTGTGGCACTCCAGTTGGAGACTTTTTCAAAAACATCACTAACCTCACCGCGAGAGTATTGCGAGAAGGGTTGGGATTACCTGGTTTCTTGCTGCCAGACCCGCTGGCGGCAGCAGTTGCACTGGACCCGGAGATTGTCTTTGAAGCGCCATATCTGCCAGTAAGCGTGGTAACAAATGGAGCCCAAGCGCGTGGTATGACGATCGTGGATTGGATGAAACAGACCGGGGAGCCAGCCAACGTTCATATTGTCACCGAATTGAAAAATACCTCGGTCTTCGATATGCTTGGTTCAGCGCTAAGATAAATCGTTTGAGCACATACTTATGCAATCGGCGGAAAGTAATTTGAAATAAACCGAATCCTTCATCCGCCGATTGCTGCAACCTGCGGATTGCATGTGATTGGCGGTTTTGTGATCAGTTTTATTCCTAAATTTATACCGCCAATCACATAAAAGGAGGTGGCCTACAAATATCTAAAAAAATATTTATATTGAGTAGTGTTAGGACCACAAATCATGTATTACAAACTGAATTTAAATTGGAGGAGTAAACAAATGAAACACAAACTATTATTACTAATCAGTCTATTCATCGTGGCAAGCATGCTTTTGGCTGCCTGTGGTGGTGGCGCAGAAACCGCGGCGCCCCCAGAGGAAGTTGAAGGGGCTCCGTCAGCTGAAGCAGTAAAAGTGGTTTCTCTGGTGAACGGTGTCCTGGGAGATAAATCATTCTTCGATTCATCAGAGCGTGGCGTTCGCCAGGCAGAAGATGAATTGAACTACACCGTAAAGACCATCGAGACCGGTGTTGATCCCGCTACCTGGGAGCCGGGCCTGGAAGATGCAGCCGCCAATGAGGATTATGACATCCTGATTGTGGGCACCTGGCAGTTAGCTGAGTTTCTTCAGAACATCTCCCCGAAATACCCCGACAAGAAGTTCATGATCTACGATACCAGCGTGGACTATGAGGCTTGTGAAATGTGCGACCATGTTTATTCGGTGCTTTACAAACAGAACGAGGGTTCCTATCTGGCTGGTCTCTACGCCGGTTTGATGACCCAGACGGGCATTGAAGGTATGAATGACGATCTGGTCATAGGTGTTGTCGGTGGTCAGGACATCCCCGTGATCAACGACTTCATCGCTGGCTACAAGCAGGGTGCCGCGGATGCGGGCCTCGATCCGGAATCTGGTGTGATTGTTCAATATGCCGGTGATTGGAACGATCCGGCCACTGGCAAAGAGATCACCCTGGCCATGTACCAGCAAGGCGCCGACATTGTTTTCAACGTTGCTGGTGGTACAGGCGTTGGGATCTTCCAGGCAGCCGAAGAAATGGGTCGTTATGCTATTGGCGTCGATTCGGATCAGGCTACCATTATCGCCGGCACCGATCCCGAGCAGGCAGCGCGCATCCTTACTTCGATGCTCAAGAATGTTGATAATAGCCTGTTCCGTGCGCTTAAGATGGCCGAGGAAGGCACCTTACCCTATGGATCAGCTGAGAATTTGGGTGTAGCTGAAGGTGGTGTTGGTCTGGCAAAGAACCAGTGGTACCTCGAGTTAACACCCGAAGATATCCAAGCTGTCATTGAACAGGCAGAAGCGGACCTGCTTGCAGGGAAGATTACCGTGGATACCGTGTTCAAGTGATCTGCTGACTAGCTTGCTTTGTGAAGGTAGGCAGCATTTATGATGCCTACCTTCACTCCTTATTTGTTGATTGATCGGAGGTGCGATGACACCACTCATTGAGATGCGCGATATCGTGAAGATCTATCCAAACGGAGTCGTCGCCAACGAAGGCGTTGATTTCTCTGTGGAAAAGGGTGAAATCCATGCTCTCGTGGGTGAAAACGGTGCTGGCAAAACAACTCTGATGAAAGTTTTGTACGGTTTGGAACAGCCAACTTCGGGTGAGATCAGCCTGAAGGACCAACCATTAGAAGTGCGCTCCCCGCATGATGCTATTGATCAAGGTATCGGGATGGTGCATCAAAACTTCATGCTGATCCCCACCTTCACTGTGGCCGAGAATATTGTCTTAGGTGAAGAGCCCACCCGGCGCGGACTGATCCGAAAAGGGAAAGCTGTGCAGGAAACTGAGGGGCTATCCAATCAATACGGATTAAGAGTCGATGCGAATGCGGTGATTGAGAGCATCAACGTTGGCATGCGCCAGCGAGTCGAAATCTTAAAAACACTCTACCGGGGGGCGGAAATCCTGATCCTGGATGAGCCTACTGCAGTGCTGACGCCTCAGGAAACGCAAGAGCTTTTCAATGCGGTCCGTTCGCTGGTAGACCAGGGCAAGACGGTCATTTTTATCACCCATAAGCTGCGCGAAGTTTTGGAGATTTCAGACCGCGTGACGGTCATGCGGGCGGGGAGGGTTGTTGGCACATTGCCTACCTCGGAAGCCACGCGTGAGGGCCTTGCCAGTATGATGGTTGGGCGTGAGGTGTTGTTGACGGTCGATAAGCCTCCCAGTGAGCGGGGAGAGGCGGTGTTGAGGGTTGAAGATCTTTCATACGTATCGGGTGATACAGGTCGCCAGGTGATCAAGCATATTTCTTTTAATGTTTATGCTGGTGAAATCCTGGGCGTTGCAGGTGTTGAGGGCAATGGACAGACGGAGCTGGTGGAGGTTCTGACCGGTTTACGTCAAGCAACGACGGGGACAGCTTTTATTGATTCAAAGGATATTCTAAATACGGATCCACGCAATGTGCGCTTGGCAGGAGTGGCCCATATACCAGAAGACCGCTTGACAAACGGCCTGGCCTTGCTGGGCACGATCGAGGAAAACCTCATTGTGGACCGCTATTTTAAGCCGCCGTATAGAAAGGGAATTTGGATCGATCAGAAAGCCGTTGTTCAACTTGGGGAAGAATTGATCAAGAAGTATGATATCCGTACGATTAACGGTCAGGTGCCGGTCGCATCTCTATCCGGGGGTAATATGCAGAAGGTGATCGTGGCGCGTGAATTCTCTTCTAACCCTGAGCTACTGATCGCTGCTCAACCTACACGAGGCATTGATGTCGGTGCTACAGAGTTCGTCCGGCAGCAGTTGGTTCAAAAACGCACCAAAGGAACCGCGGTATTACTCGTCTCTGCTGATCTATCAGAAGTGATGAGTCTATCTGATAGGATTATCGTCATGTATGAGGGAGAGATCTCGGGTGTTTTCCCAGATGCAGCCACCTTGACGGAAGAAGAGATCGGTCTTTATATGCTTGGGTTGAAGCGTCAGGATGCTGAAGAGATGGAGGCCGTCCTATGAAAAAGATATTCCAATCAGCGGCTTTTCGGGAATTACTGCGAGTGTTGATTGCTATTATTGTGGCGCTGACGATTGGGTTTATCATTACCGTATTGGTGAGTGATGATCCTATAGGGGCCTATAAGGCTTTTCTATTTGGGCCTCTTTCAAAGCTTAATCGCTTTGGAGATTGGATCGAAGAATCCATCACCTTGATCTTCCTTGGCCTGGCGGTTGCCCTGGTGTTCAAAGCCGAGCTGTTCAGCCTGGGTCAAGAGGGGCAGATGGTGCTCGGTGCGCTGGTGGCTGGAGCGATTGCCCTTTTTGTACCAGTGCCTGGCTATATCCGCATCCCTTTGGCAATACTCGGTGCCATGCTGGCCGGTTTCCTATGGGGGCTTATACCTGGTTATCTCAAGGCTTACCTGAATGCTAATGAAATCGTATCCACGTTGATGCTCAATGTCATTGCGCTGAAGACTTACGAATGGCTGCTGACCTATAACATCAAGCCGGAGGATGCCGGATACACGGCTTCTGAGACGTTCTCAGCCGAAGGAACCATGTCGACTTTCTTTCCACCGATACCATTTTTAGGTGAGTTACGCACGCTCTTTATGAACCAGACCAATATTTCGATCGCAGTTTATATCGTAATAATCGCAACCATTGTGGTTTACTATTTGATGTACCATACGCCATTTGGCTACGAGCTGCGTATGGTAGGCGCCAATATTAAGTTTGCCCGTTACGGTGGTGTTAATACTAAGAGGACCATCGTGCTCGCCATGGCGATCAGCGGTATCTTCGCAGGCCTGGCAGGCGCACATCTGGCCAGCGGTATCCATAGGAAGCTAATTCTCAATATCACATTTGGTCTTGGTTTCGAGGGTATCATCGTCGCCATCCTGGCGCGCAATAACCCCTTGTTGATTCCCTTCACTGGTCTGGCCTACGGGTATCTACGGGCGGGTGCCAATGTGATGGAACGCACTTCAGATATGTCGCGCGAGATGGTATTGGTTATTCAAGCCATCATTATCTTGCTCGTTACGGCGGAGAGGATTATGCCCATCATCCAGGAGCGTTTAAGAGTACGTCGTGCTCAGAAATCCGGGGTGCCGCCTGCGGGCGCATCCCCAACGGAAGGAGGTGACTGATGCCTATTGAGGTCGTTTTACGCGGGATATTAAGTCCCTTGTTCATCGCAAGTATCTTGCGTATCAGCACACCCATCATATTACCTGCTTTGGGTGGTTTGATATCAGACCTGGCGGGTGTCATCAATATCGCCCTTGAAGGCATCATGCTGGTCGCCGCCTTCACAGGCGTAATTGTCAGCGCTTACACACACAATGTCTGGATCGGTGTGTTTGCCGGTATCGTTGTTGGTATGCTGTATTCGCTCATACTGGCGTTATTCCATCTCTATCTAGACACGGATATCATCCTGGCGGGTATTGCTCTCAATATCATGGCCCAGGGTGGCACGATCTTTTTGCTCTTCATCCTGACCGGTGATAAGGGCAACTCCTCCACCCTGGCCAGTGGTGCCGTACCAACGGGGATAATCCCTTTTATCGATAATATCCCCTGGTTAGGTACCATCTTGAGCGGCCACAATATATTTACCTACCTGGCCTTCTTATTCACCTGGTTGGTCTCCGTCTTCCTGTACAAGACTCCATTAGGTGCACACCTGCGAGCGGTGGGCGAGAATCCCGTCGCTGCTGAGACGGTCGGTATCAATGTAAAGCGCACCCAGACCATCGCCATCGCTTTGAGTGGTTTCTTTGCCTCGCTGGGTGGTCTCAGCCTATCCATGGCCTATTTATGGGTTTTTGGCCGGTTTTTGGCCTTTTTGAGTACCTCAAGGTACATATTCCTGTTCTTGACCACAATTGCAGCGCTACAGCCCACCTTCTGATCGCCTTCTGCTAGAACGTGATCTTTACAGATACCTCTGGTAATCTAGCATGCTCGGGCCGATCACCGCCGCTCTCTATCATACTGACCTCGAATCCCCCGTCTGGTTTCTCCGCACTTCTATTGTTATGGCGTAGGACATTCAGTGCCACAACTTAACCTATTAACCTTTTAATACCGGCCGATAAAAAAGCTCCCGAATCTCTCCGGGAGCACCAAAGCTGAGATATAAACAATATCATA
>DAOVXM010000023.1 GCA_030636125.1 Chloroflexota bacterium
AGTAACACGCTTTTCGTTCAACTGATACGATTAGTACAGTATACTCAATATGATGATGGAGCTCACTTGAGATGACTGAATCCACCTTTGAAGTTCTGCAATCCCAGATACAGGCCAGCTATCAGGCCGGCCATTACGCCGCGGCGCTGGAGTTAGCCACACAGAACGCGGCGCGCTTCCCAGAACAAGCAGCGCTGATCAATTACTGGCGCATCTGTATGCTGGCACGCCTCGAGAAACCAGACAATGCCATTCAGCTATTAGAAGGTGCGCTCGATGGCGGTACCTGGTACAGCGAAGTGCTTCTGACCAAAAGCCCTTCCCTGGAGTCATTACAAGGTTCCCCCGAATTCGAAGCGCTGCTTGATCGAAACCGCCAGGTGCAGGAGCAAGACCAAGCGCAACTCTACCCCCTGATCACCTTACGCCCACAAGGCGACTGCCAGAAAGGCGATATCCCCTGCCCTTTATTGATAGGACTGCATGCCAATGCCAGCACAGCCCAGGCTTCGATAGACTACTGGAAGCCAGCCGGGGGAGCAGGCTGGCTGGTGGCTGTGCCGCAGTCTTCCCAGGCGATGTATAAAGACGCTTATGTCTGGGATGACCTGCAGGTCACCAAAGAAGAGATCCAAAGGCATTACGCCGTATTAGGTGAACAATACGCCATCGACCCAGAGCAGGTTATCCTTGCCGGACATGCGATGGGAGCTGAAGTGGCGATTTGGCTGGCCCTCGGCGGCGCCATTGAAGTGAGCGGGTTCATCGCCATCAATCCTCAAGGCCCCTTGATGGACGAAGTGGATAACTGGCAGCCATTAATTGAAAAATCCGCTGGAATACCATTAAGCGGGGCTGTTATTATAGGAGAAGATGATCACACCACCTCACCCAGCAGTATCCGCTCCCTGGTAGAGATGCTCAACCGGGGAGGCATCCCTTGTGAATTGGAAGTTATCCCTGGTGTGGGTCAAGATTACCATCCGGAATACGAAACCAGCCTGCTGCGAGGTATAGACTACATCATAGAGCGTATTTGAGATTCCCCAAGCTAGGTTTTCGGCAGGGATAAAGCCAGTCCAGCCGCAGCTAAAGCGATCACCGCCGAGAGCTGGAAAACCATCGGAACTCCATAAAGATCGGCCAGATAACCGCTCATTAGGGTTCCCACTGCCCCACTGGTAAACATATAGCCCAAGATCATCCCGGAAGCCATCGCCATACCTGTGGGGATCATACGTTGAGCCAAGACGACGATAATTGAGTGGGTCGCTCCGGTCAAGCCGCCAGCCAGGGGGATCAAAATGAAAAGCCAGCTTGACCAGCCTACCACCGATACCAGATATAGAGGGATGCTCGCCAGAGCTAAGGCGATGGCGGTTACCCGCCGTTTGCCGAACCGATCAGCCATCGATCCACCCAGGATATTGCCCAAAGCCGAACCACCCATGAAGAGCGCTGCGACCAGACCGTAAACGCTGGCTGGCTGTCCCAGGTCGCTCAAGTGTTTTGGCACAAAGGTCACCATGTTCTGCTGTGACCAGGATTGGAAGGCAGCCAGCAGAGCAAACGCCACCAGAGGTAACAGCCTTTTGGCCAGACTGTCCCTACGGAGGAGTTTAATGCTCCTCCCTAACCTGGCCGTCGTATGGGGTGCTTTCCTAAAAGTCTGGCGCAACTGGCGCGCCACAAAAATCCCAACTGGGATGGCAAACGCAGATAAAGCCAGTAAGCCAAATGTTCCCGACCGGTCCAGGATAATCCCAGCCAACACTGGACCTATAAATAAGCCCGCCTGTCCAAAAACGAAAAAATATGCTGCGGCGGTGGTTTCTCTCCCGGAATAAAAATCGCGTCCCCGCAGTGTGGCTTGCATCGTTCCAGCCGGATGGAAAGCCGCTGAACCCAGGCTTGCGATGACCAATAACCACAATGCCATCATCCCAGGTGCGACCATCGCTAGTGAAAAAAACAACGCTAGCCATAAGATTCCACCTGCGGCAAACCAGCGCGGTCCATATCTATCCGTGAAATAACCAAACAGCGGCTGAAATAGGGCGCCAGAGATGATAAAGAGGGTGGTGAATAAGCCCAGGGCAGTGTTCCCCAAGCCTAACGGTACGATCAGGAAGGTAAATAACACCGCCCGTTGACCGTTGAGCATATCAACTGCAAAATGACCTAAGGCAACAGAAAAAAAGAGTTTATCAAGTAATAAAGTCATGTGAGTAATAACCGGATTTGAGGATTATCCAAAAAAACGAATCTCTATTCCTGATATAGAAGGCGTTCCCGGATAAGTTGGTATACTGGTTTCGGCAGGTAATATCGATAGGACCGCCCCTGGGCGATGCGCTGGCGAAGTTCGGATGAAGATATGCCGATTTCAGGCGCCTCTACAAATTTTACTTTTTTTGAGATACCAGGAATCAGTGCTTCCAAGTCATGCACCTCTGGATGCGCACCCGGACGACACATCACCCCCAACCAATCGCAGGCTGCTACAAATTCCTCAGGTCGGTGCCAGGTGGTTAGATCTCTTAAAGAGTCACCCCCCATTAAATAAGTCAGTTCTACCCCAGCATATGCTTCCCTCAAAAGCTTCACCGTGTCAAGCGCGTAATGAGGTCCAGGACGGTCAATTTCCACTCGGGAGAGCTCAAAACTCGTGTCATCCGCGATCGCCTGAAGGAGCATATCGAGACGATCTGCCAGTGGAGTTATGCTTTGTCCCCTTTTATGGGGTGGGAAGGACGTGAGCACCCATAGCACCTTATCGAGTTCCAGTTGGTGCTTAGCCTCCGCCGCTAAGATCAGATGGCCTAAATGAGGTGGGTCAAAAGTACCCCCGAAGATACCGATTCGCACTGGCACAGCCCTCTAATCTTGCCACTCAAGCTCGAAGTCACCGATAAACACTGTATCACCTGCTTCTACGCCTGCCTCACGTAACGCATCTTCGATGCCTAAGGTTTTTAAGATGCGTTGGAATCGTCGCGCCGCTTGATCGTACTCCCAATATGTCATCGATGCAGCTCGTTCAATCGCCACACCAGAAACTCGCCAACCATCGGGCGTGCGCAGGATTGAGAATTCACGTGGATCTTCTTCAACTCTGTAAACCGGGATTACCTGGCTTACGGGCATCGGTGGGACTTCATCCAATAATTGTTTTGCCCGGTAGAGCAACTGGCGAACATTATCACCAGTGAGAGCAGATATCGAGAATGGATCATAACCACGTTTTTTCATTTCGGCTTCTATTTCCGGCCAGCGCGCCTGCACCTCTGGCATATCATTTTTATTGAGAGCAACTACTTGTGGCTTTGAACCAAGTTCAGCATCAAATAATGCCAGCTCGCTATTGATCTGCGCGAAATCCAGTAGTGGGTCTTCAGATAAACCATCCACCAGGTGAATCAGAACCTTTGTGCGTTGGATATGTCGTAAGAAATCATGACCTAAACCTATGCCTTCGTGAGCACCCTCGATCAGCCCAGGGATATCTGCCAAGACCAGGGTAGTATCCATATCCAACTCAGCTACACCCAGGTTCGGTTCCAATGTGGTGAATGGGTATGGGGCGATTTTCGGTTTAGCATTGGTAACTGCAGCCAAGAAGGTCGATTTACCAGCGTTTGGCACACCGACAATACCAATATCCGCGATCAATTTTAGTTCTAATCGTAGATAGCGTTCTTGAGCTGGCTCCCCTTTCTCTGCAATGCGCGGCGCCTGGTTCTTGGCGGTGGAAAACCTGGCATTTCCACGCCCAGCTCGTCCTCCACTGGCAACCACTAATCTCTGTCCGGCTTCTACCAGGTCACCAATAATTTCGTTTGTGCTTTCATCATAAACAACCGTGCCAGGTGGGACATGGATTACTAAATCTTGACCCGAACGTCCAGTCATATTTTGCTTGCTACCTCTACCACCATCCTGGGCATGGAAATGTTTCTGTCGGCGAAAAGTGTACAGGGTATTCAGGGTCGGCTTAACCTCTAACAGCACATCCCCACCCTTGCCACCATCTCCACCATCCGGACCACCATAAGCAACGTATTTCTCACGACGAAAATGGACGACCCCGTCTCCCCCTTTACCTGACTGGACAGTTATTACCGCTTCATCAATAAACATACTGAAAAATTACTCGCAAATTAAGTGGGCAATAAGGATATAAAATAATTCCCGCGCCTCATTACACCGGATGAAATTTCCGAAATATTCGTGTGCGGGGAGATTATACCACTCACATAATTGTGCTTAACTTGTACGATTATTGTGGGGGTTTGCACAATTGGAGATTTTGTGGTAAATTTCATTATCAGTCGATGGAAGGCGAGGAGATAGTCATGGAACAAAAACTAATACCTGATATTGTAATAGGACGACTGCCACTATATTTACGCGAACTCCAGCTTATGGCAAATAGCGGACGTATTATCACCTCGTCCCAGGAACTCGGAGAACGTTTAGGTATCTCAGCAGCCCAAATTCGCAAAGATTTATCGCAATTTGGAGAATTCGGTAAACAAGGAACTGGATACGAGATCAAGTTCCTGATCGAGAATTTATGCCAGATCCTAAAAGTAGACCGGGTTTGGGATATGATTGTAGTGGGAGCTGGAGACATAGGCAGCGCCATAGCCCGCTATCAAGGATTTGAGGATCGGGGTTTCAAAGTGAAGGCAATCTATGATAACGATCCAAAAAGAATCGGTAGCAAAATTGGGGGATTCACTGTTAATGATAACGCAAATTTAGGGAAGGATATCCGCGATATGGGCATCCAGGTAGCTATGATTGCTGTTCCTGGACCATACGCTCAAGAAGTAACTGACGAACTGGTTGAAGCAGGCATCAAAGCCATCTTGAACTACGCCCCTTTGAGTATTAACGTCCCCGAAGGTGTGCGCGTGCAACACACAGACCCATTAACTCACCTGCAACGCATGACCTATTACTTGGATTTAGTCTAATAACAGTGGTTTTTCGCATATATCAAACGGTTCTGGCTTAAGATCTTTCTGCCAGAACCGTTGTTTTGTTAATGTCAACTCTACAAGAA
The DNA here is from genome assembly GCA_030636125.1 of Chloroflexota bacterium. The sequence continues at coordinate 5,072 of DAOVXM010000023.1, forward strand.
CGCCTCTGATAGAAGCTGGCACACTTTAGAGATTCGAACTTATCCAACTCATCAGTCTCCTACTGCTGGCAGTTGTCGACGGATCTGGGGGTACATACTAAGACCGCGTGAAGCACCTTCAGCCACACATGTCGTCGGGTTATCCACTTGATAGGCTGGCACACCCAATTCCTTGGTGAGTAGCTTGTCAATACCTCGCAGGAGCGCCCCGCCACCTGTCAGTGCCACACCACGATCGATAATGTCCGAGATCAATTCTGGTGGCGTTTTCTCCAATACACGGCGAGCTGTATCAACAACCGCATCCAGCGGATCCTGTAGCGCCTCAACAACCTCTCCCGTAGTCAGCGAAACCGGTCTTGGCAAGCCACTAACTTGATCCTGCCCCTGAATTTCGATACTTTGCTCCTCATCCTGGGGTACGGCTGCCCCAATGGTCAGCTTGACGTGCTCAGCAGTTAGTTGTCCGATAATGAGACCATATTTCTTGCGCACATAAGAAACAATGGCTTCGTCGAGGTAAATACCCCCTGCCCGCATCGTATCCGCGGCAACAATACCATACATAGCCAGGACTGCCGCCTGTGTAGCACCTGCCCCTAAGCACAGCAGCATATTTCCGGAAGGTGTACCAATTGGCAAGTCAACGCCAATCGCCGCAGCTAGTGGTTGCTGGATAAGATAGACTTCTCGTCCTCCTGCCTGGAGAGCTGCCTCATGCACCGCACGGCTCTCAACGCTTGTTACCCCGTAGGGAACGGTTATCATCACATTGGGTCTAAAGAAACGCACTGGGCTGCCTATGCGCGTTAGCAATGCATGCAGCATGTACTCAGTGACTTCGTAATCAGCAATCACTCCATTTTGGAGAGGACGTGTCACTTCTAATGTCTCAGGGACGCGGCCATACATGTCTTGAGCTTCCTGCCCCCAAGCCACCATTTTCTGCTCTTCGACGACAATGGCAGCAACAGTTGGCTCCTCTAAGACAATCTGATTGCCCTGGGCTACTCTGATGTAATTTGTTCCCAGATCTATGCCCAATTCCTTGGAAAAGAGGGCCATAGGTTATTAGTTTTCTCCCTCTCTAATCTCAAATGGGCTCGTACGCCGACCGCGACGATAGCGGCGTGCCGCTTCCAGCCGTAGATTAGACCTGCGCAGTGCAGCTTCCATAGCCAGATACTCATCCGTATCCGGGGGTGGTCCTTGCTCGATATACTCCTCAGCGCGCTTACGTGCAGCTTCAGCCCGAGCTATATCTATCTCATCCACATTCTCCGCCGCGTCAGCCAACACAGTGATAATATCCGGTTGGACCTCCACTACCCCACCAGAAATGGCAAAAATCTCTTCGCGTTCTTTGATACGTACTTTCAGGATTCCAAATTTTAATGTCGAGAGTAGGGGGGCATGGTTAGATAAAATGCCCATCTCCCCGGAGACACCCGGAACTACCACAATATCCGCATCACCCTCGAACACCAGGCGGTCCTGAGATACTATTTCACATCGAATTGGCATGGTCGCTCACCTTTTAAATTTCATTTTCCGAAACTCGATTCCGTTTTCGGATCCTATCCGGCTACCAATTTCTCAGCCTTCTCTCTGGCTTCTTCAATCGCACCCACCATCATGAAAGCCTGCTCAGGTAAATCATCATGTTTCCCATCCAGGATCTCTCTGAAACCACGCACTGTTTCTCTTAAGGGAACGTAGCGTCCCTCCAACCCGGTGAATTGCTGGGCTACGTAGAATGGCTGTGAGAAGAACCTTTCAATCTTCCGAGCGCGTGATACGATCAATTTATCATCCTCACTTAATTCGTCAACCCCTAGGATAGCGATGATATCTTGCAAGTCCTTATAGCGCTGAAGAACCTGTTGTACTTCACGTGCAATTGTGTAGTGATCTTCACCCACAACCAAGGGGTCGAGAATACGTGAAGTTGAAGCTAATGGATCAACTGCAGGGTAAATTCCTTTCTCAGAAATCGAACGCTCTAGGGCAATCGTCGCGTCAAGGTGGGTAAAGGTTGCCACGGGTGCCGGGTCAGAATAGTCATCTGCTGGTACGTACACAGCTTGCATAGATGTGATCGAACCATGATGGGTCGAGGTGATTCGCTCCTGTAGCTCACCCATTTCAGTCGCCAGGGTAGGTTGGTAACCCACAGCAGAGGGCATCCGCCCTAATAACGCAGATACCTCGGAACCGGACATACTGAAGCGGAAGATATTGTCGATGAACAGCAATACATCGCGCCCTTGATCTCGGAAATACTCAGCCATTGAAAGCGCTGTCAGGCCTACTCTCAAGCGTGCCCCAGATGGTTCATTCATCTGGCCGTACACCATAACTGTATCCTTCATAACACCTGATTCGAGCATCTCACGGTAAAGCTGCGTACCCTCACGCGTCCTTTCGCCGACGCCGGCGAACACCGAGTTGCCCTGGTGTACTGTTGCAATTGAGCGGATCAATTCCATGATAATAACTGTCTTGCCAACTCCTGCACCGCCAAAAATACCCGTTTTACCACCTTTGGTGAATGGGGCGATCAAGTCAATTACCTTGACTCCTGTCTCAAATACCTCCACTCGCGTTGATTGATCAGCAAATGGGGGCGCAGGTCGATGGATGGGATAATAAGACTGTGCTTCCACCGGGCCTAATTTATCCACTGGATGACCCAGCACGTCAAAGACACGACCCAAGGTTTCCGGTCCCACGGGGACTGTAATAGGTGCTCCAGTGCTTTCAGCAGGTCGCCCACGTTGTAATCCATCAGTCGAATCCATAGCTACACAACGTACCCAGTTATTACCCAAATGTTTCTGAACTTCTAATACCAACGTGTCCTGATCAACCCTGGGCACATTAACTGCTTCGTACACTTCCGGGAGATTTTCCGCGGGGAATTCAACATCCACCACACCACCTAATACTTGCACTATTCGGCCTTCTGCCATTCTCGCCTCCAAAAAATCAGTGATCAGTTTTCAATCGCCGGCGTTATTTACTTATTCATCCGGCAATGAGTATGGGTTATCCGTCTAACTTTGAGCTAATGCCTCGGCACCACCCGCAATATCTAACATTTCGTTGGTAATGGTTTGTTGGCGTGCCTTGTTGTATTCCAGTGTTAATGCCGCTGCTAATTCAGTGGCACTGTCTGTGGCATTCTTCATTGCCACCATCCGGGCAGCATGCTCACTGGCTAATGATTCCAGGACAGCTTGGTAAACCTGCAGTGCTGTGAAGCTGGGGATGATTTCATCTAGGATTTCCGCCTGACCTGGCTCATATATATAAGTAGCCGAGGGACCACTCTCCACAACAGCAAAATCCTGGACCCGTTGTTCATCTTCTTCAAATTCCAGGGGAAGCAATTTTTTTATGGTCGGTACTTGCTTCACCATATTTACAAAGTCAGTGTATACCAGGTAGACCTCATCAACGTTGTGGTCTAAGAATTCATCAACGGCAATACGTCCAATCGCAGATACATCTGTAAAGGCTGGTGCGGCCGGTAGATCACTGAATTCCGCAATAAGTTCCTTACCTCGCCGGAGGAGTAAATCTCGTCCCTTCCTCCCCACTGTGACGTATTTAACCGGTACAGGATAATTATCGAAATGCTGCGCAGTAAAACGCACAATATTCGTATTATATGCACCAGCCAGACCGCGATCTCCGGTTAACAACACCACCAGTACACTATTAACCTTGAGTCTGGTCGTTAGCAGAGGGTGAAGCACATCCTTGCTAGGCTGGCGGGCGATATGTGCGAGAACCTGCCAGGCTTTTGTCGCATACGGCCGAGTATTCATCACTGCCGCCATGGCTTTCCGCACCTTGCTAGCGCTCACTGCTTGCAGAGCCCGAGTGACCTGGGAAATATTTTTTACGCTTGTGATCCTTAACCGTACTTCTCTTGCATTCGCCATCTGGTTGCCTGATTATTTTCCTGTTTTATATACGAAATAATCTTACCTAATAACCTATTGCCAAGTGCTAGTGAAATCCTTGAGAACCTCGTGTAATTCTGCCTCATTCTCATCGGTAATGAGCTTCTTCTCTGCGATATCTTTGCCAATTTCAGGATGGGATGTCTCCATATAACGGGTTAGACTTTGCTCCCACCTGCGCATCTCATCCAACGGAACACCGTCTGAGTATCCCTGAGTTCCGGCAAATATGATAATCACCTGATTGCTGAGCGTAACTGGTTCGTATTGCGGTTGTTTGAGAATTTCTTGTAAGTGCTGACCACGATTCAACTGAGCCTGGGTCGATTTGTCCAGATCAGAACCAAATTGGGCAAATGCAGCCAATTCCCGGAAAGATGCCATATCTAAGCGCAAGCGTCCTGCCACCTGTCTGATTGCCTTGGTCTGGGCATCACCACCTACACGCGACACCGAGAGACCCACGTTCACTGCCGGGCGGATACCCGCGTAGAACAGGTTTCCTTCTAAGTAGATTTGCCCATCTGTGATCGAAATCACATTTGTGGGGATATATGCGGACAAATCACCTAATAATGTCTCGATAATTGGTAGAGCTGTTAGGGAGCCACCAGAACCATTAACTTTGACGATTTTATATTGATCGGCTTTCTCCAATGCTTCTATGGCTTTTTCAGCATCATGCTTTGCGAGTGGTCCACCATAAACGGTCTCATCCACTCCCTCCTCGGCTTCAGCCAAATCTCCCTCATAGTCCTTAGATACAATGACAAACTCATCCGCCAATCGTGCCGCACGTTCAAGCAGGCGTGAGTGCAAATAAAAGACGTCTCCAGGATAGGCTTCTCGTCCAGGTGGGCGACGTAAGAGCAATGAGACCTGGCGATAAGCCCAGGCATGTTTGGAGAGGTCATCGTAGACAACCAGAGCATCCCTGCCGGTTTCCATGAATTCCTCACCAATTGTGCAACCTGAGTAAGGAGCAAAATATTGCAAGGCAGCTGGTTCATCTGCTGAAGCAACCACCACAATGGTGTAATCCATGGCGCCATAGCGTTCTAATACGGCAACTGTACGGGCTACGGCAGCCTTCTTTTGACCGATAGCAACGTAAATACAGAGTAAATCCTTACCTTTCTGGTTGATAATTGTGTCAATTGCTATGGCTGTCTTTCCTGTCTGTCGATCGCCAATAATCAACTCACGTTGTCCGCGACCGATCGGGATCATTGAATCAATCGCTTTTAACCCCGTCTGGACGGGAGAATCAACATCCTTCCGAGATACTACACCGGGTGCGATGCGCTCAATAGGGCGATAGTGGTCATACTGTATGGGTCCTTTACCATCGATTGGTTGTCCCAAGGCATTAACCACACGTCCTATCAAACCATCCCCCACTGGCACAGATGCAATTCGTCCAGTAGAGTTTACCAGCATACCTTCTTCAATACCCGAGTACTCACCCAAAATGATGACACCCACTGAGTCACTTTCCAGGTTGAAAGCAACCCCTAAGGTTCCATCTGCGAACTGCACGAGTTCTTGAGCGCGTACATCTGAAAGGCCACTAACACGAGCGATACCATCACCATCCTCAATGACAGCGCCTACATCGCGAACCTCCATTTCTGGTTGGAAATCCTCGATTTGTTTTTTCAGGTCAGCGGTTATTTGGTTGATCAGATCTGACATTTTGCCTCCGAGGCCAAAGTATTATTACTAGGCTAATTCTTACACACTTCGCTTTGGTTATCCGTTATTATTAAGTCCTCATAATGCCAACGCAATACGGCCCGGATGAAAGAATCGTATCCGGGCATGCCATGGGCTACCGTTGGATCAATTAATAGCCGTTTCATTAAAACCATACAGATCGTAATCCCTGATGCAAGTGATCAAATGATACCCGAAAGCGTTAATCTTGTCTAGTTTTTCACCAATCGCGGTCATTCTCCAGATCCAGGACTCTCAGGAGAATGTATTTTTGCATCCTTGCCCAGTTCTCTAGACCGCTCAAAAGCCGCCCAGATAGCGCGAGAGATAGCTGTACGGAAGCCAGCCTTTTCTAAGTAATATAGCGCAGCCGCAGAAGTACCACCAGGAGAAGTAACCTGATTCCTTAAACGTGCCAAATGTACAGGATCGTCCCTCTTGTTATAGTAATCAACCGATCCACGTACGGTCTGTGCTACCAATAATTCAGCAATTCGCCTAGGGAATCCAAGATGTACACCAGCATCCACCATGGCTTCCATAAATAAGAAAACATAAGCGGGTCCAGTACCGGATAATGCAGTAGCCATATCCAAGTAATTCTCTTCTTCTACGAAAATTTCCTCTCCCAGGGCTGCTAAAATTTGACGAGCCATCTCTAGTTGGTCAGGGGATACGCTAGAGGCTGCTGTCCACACCGTAATACCTTCGCCAATTTGAGCAGGGGTATTAGGCATTGAACGCACTATGATATTATGACCCACGCCGCCGCTGATCTTCTCAATCGAGGCTCCCGCGACGATCGACAATATCAATGCCGTTGACTGTATTGAACCTCGCAGATCAAGCAATACCCGATCCAACCGTTGGGGCTTTACAGACAAAACCACCACTTCAGCATCCTGAGCCGCCGCTTTATTATCTGTAAAAGGAATCACACTATAACAATCCTGAAGATACTTAACCCTATTGATACTTGGGCCAGACACTTGTAATACCCCAGGGGCTGCAACATTCTCCCGTATCAATCCAGCGATCATAGCCTCTGCCATGACACCAGGACCGATAAATGCGATTTTTCTATTGTCAAACAATACTCATTACTCCTTTAGCTAGTGTTACGTCAAATGTGCTTTTTCAGTAAGAATAGATCATAGACGGAACACTTTAAGCTTTGTCAAGGATGTAGTAACCAGGATATCGAATGAAACTTTCAACCTTGACAAAGCACTCGTGCAGTTGGGCCTAAATGCATCGGTGGTTTCTGTTGTCTCCTGCCTGCCGATACTCATTAAGTCGTAGTAGGAAAAATCTCAAAAAGTCGTAGCGCTCTTAGC
>DAOVXM010000121.1 GCA_030636125.1 Chloroflexota bacterium
TCAATATTTTTTTGGAATCTACGTGAAATCCCGGCAACATTAGTCGCCTTGTGGCAGATTCATATCACCCAACCTACTCCAATACTTGGTGATCCCGAACCAATATTCCCTCGAGAGGCGCAATCATGAACCGATCTGAAGCACTGGCTATTGTCAACGAATACATAAAAAATGAAAACCTTATCCGTCACATGCTTGCCGTCGAGGCAGCCATGCGATTTTATGCCGCAAAATTAGGAAAGGACATTGATACCTGGGGAATAACAGGACTGCTGCATGATTTCGATTGGGAAATACATCCTACTATGGACCAACATCCCCAAGAGGGCGCTCCAATCTTGAGAGCGCGAGGCGTTCCTGAGGAGATCATTACTGCCATCCTCGGCCACGCAGATCACACGGGTATCCCTCGACAAACAGAAATGGAAAAAGCCCTCTATGCATGCGATGAGATCACGGGGCTTATCATCGCTGTCGCCTTGGTGAGACCTTCGCGTTCGATTCATGATGTCAAGGTAAAATCGGTAAAAAAGAAATGGAAGGACCGTTCTTTTGCTGCCGGCGCAAATCGCGAGGAGATCACTAATGCCACTGAGGAATTTGGCGTTGACTTGTGGGACCATGTAAAAAATGTCATTACCGCCATGCGTGGTATAGCTCCAGAATTAGGACTTGAAGGTACTGGGGCGTCATAATTAAATAAAAAAACAGCATATGGCGAAATAAATGATTAATGCGCCATATGCTGTCAGATTAAGGATGTTACAGCTATTCTGTCGCTCGGATTACATCCTTACATAGATCACCACAGCGTTCAACCACATTAAAAATCTCATCTAATTCAGGTTCAACCACGAGGATGATCTTCCCATCAATAAGAACCAGCGTAACATGTAGAGTATGTGTCTGATATACCTCTGTAACCTCCCCCTTCAATATCAAAGCTTCTGCTTGTGACCAATCGACATAATTAGATACACCTTCACTAGGTCCCGGATACGGATTGTACACAGACAAGACTGATGCTGGGGGTGGATAAGGCTGTTCTGGTTCCGGGTAGGTTTGAGCTTGTAGTGTGGGTGCCTGTTCTTGTTCTATGGGCATTTCGAGTGGTTCAGTGGGGGCGGAAACTTCTTCAGTATTCGAGACTGGCGCTTGCGTTGATTTTTGACAAGCTGCCAACACAATCACCAAAGTCACAGTAATGACGGTAATTAGCCAAATACGTTTCTGCATTTTGCCTCCATGGAAAAATTATTGTAGGTTTGCTGAGCTAAATGCGATAAAGATTCACTATCTGCGCAGGCACATTATACCTGATGTCAAAATTGTGCAAATAGAACCGGTTATTCCAGGAATTGACAATAATCCTAATATGGGCTAAACTAATGTATATGGCTATGCGAATATCACACACAATTACCAGGAGGATATTATGAATCACCTCAAGGTCAGTGCTCACATCACCTCTCAATCCAATCTTACTCCAACCATCAAAGCCTGGACGATATATCTGGATGATCAAGGCAATTCACCCAATACTGTCAAAGCATTTACATCGGACATGCGTTTGTTTGCATCTTATCTTCCTCCAGACAAAAGATTGGGAGACATCGCCACAACCGATATCAATAATTTCCTTGATTGGATGCAAACAGGTCGTGGAGTTCCTTGCAGCCCGAAAACACTTTCTCGACGTATTACTTCCATCAAAGCTTTCTTCCGCTGGTTGCACAAGAATGGGGTTTTACTAGTCGATCCGGCTGAGAAGGTTGTGCAAAAATCAGTGCTCAGTCCCTTGCCCATTGTGCTAACCCCAGCAGAAGTGGAAGCAGTCATCCAAGCTGCTGACGCTCATCGGCGGAAACCAAAACCAGATGCCCGATCTTATACTCTGGTTACTTTATTACTTCAAACGGGAATCAAAAAAGGCGAATGCTTAGCATTGAGTCCGAATCACATTGATCTTGATGCTCCCAGCGGTCCGCTACTCTTTATCCGCTATGCTAACCCCCAGCATCGCTACAAAGAACGTAAAATACCATTGCTTGATACTTGGGTATCTACTTTCAACGAATACAAATCCCAATATGAGCTTAGTGATCGCCTGTTTCCCTGGTCTCCTCGCCGTTTGGAGTATTTATTGGAGGATCTAAGCAATGAAGCTGGTCTGGAAAAACACTTGTCCTTCGATATGTGCCGTTGGACTTGTGCATTAACCGATTGGGATACAGGCATGGAACACGATAAGATCCGCCAGAAACTGGGAATATCTAAGGTCCAATGGCGCGAAGTGAGTATGAAACTTGGTAAGTTATCAGCACAAGCCCAGTTAGAATAATTACTATAAAATTACACTCCCGATATAAATTGGGATCAATTTCAATCAAAAACTTGATTAGTTTTAAAGTCTATGCTAACATATATGTGTCACATATGAGATGTCATTTGTAAAGAAAATCAAAGTAAATAGGGCAAACTCGTCTAATATATAGCCGTTTTGCAGTTTTTTATACCTGAGTTAATTGCGGTTATAACCATATATTGTTTATTGATGCCGTTGTAAGGAGGTGTTGATATCATAAATAAACTAACCTATTGATGCATGGTGCTCTTAAACATTATTCAGATTAAAGGAGACTGCAATGGCACTTGGAGAATATGGAGACCGGGTCGCACATGTTGACCTGGCATCTGGACAGATTGAATATAAACCGATTCCCGGCGAATGGATACAAAAGTATATGGGTTCCCGTGGGATTGGAGTTAAGTACGTTTTCGAGAACGGACCACAAGTCGATCCCCTCTCACCTGAGAATATATTATGTTTCATGAATGGACCGCTCACCGGTACCGCAGTTAATCTTAGCGGACGTATGGCTATCGTGACAAAGTCACCTCTCACTGGCACTGTTGTAGACAGTCACCATGGAGGTTGGTCCGCTGCGAAGCTACGATGGGCTGGTTTTGACGGTCTGATCTTCAAGGGGAAGGCCGAAAAACCGGTCTATGCCTATATTGAAAATGAGACTGTCGAAATCCGAGATGCATCCGAAGTTTGGGGTAAGAGCGTACACGATACAGTCAAATATTTTCATAAAAAATTCGGCGAGGACCTGTCCGTAATCACTATTGGTCAAGCTGGCGAGAATCTTTCCCGATTTGCCTGTTGGGTAAACGAGGACGACCGTGCCAGCGGACGTGGTGGTACTGGATGCGTCGGCGGCAGCAAAAACCTGAAAGCTGTCGTCATCAAAGCCGAAAAAGCTATGCCAAAACCTGTCAATCAAGAAGCATGGAAAACAGCCCATGACCAGGCGTTGGCTCAACTCATGGATGAGAGAGTTGTTACCTCCCCTAAAAAAGGAGGCTTATCCGTTTATGGCACGAATGTATTGATGAACATGGTCAATGTCATTGGAGCCATGCCAACAAAGAACTCCCAGTACACATATTTCGAGCCCCACGAAAAAATCAGTGGTGAGTATGTCCAAGAAAACATTCTTGTCGCCAATCCCACCTGCCACGCCTGCCCTGTTGCCTGTAAGAAAGAAGTTGAAATCACGGAAGGTCCTTACGCTGGACTACGCATGGAAAGTGTTGAATATGAATCAGCCTGGGCGTTGGGAGCCAACTGCGACAATGACAACGTCGCCAGCGTAGCTAAGATGATTGACCAGTGCAATGACTACGGTTTCGACACCATTGAGATGGGTAATGTCCTTTCTGTTTATATGGAAGCCAGCGAAAAGGGTTATACCAACGGTGCCGGTGGTCTAAATTGGGGCGATTATGAGGCCATGGTAGCAACCATAGACAAGATCGCCATGCGTGAGGGTATCGGTGACCTTTTGGCAAACGGGAGCGAACGTACCGCCAAATCGTGGGGGCATCCCGAAATATCTATGACCGTCAAGGGTATGGCGATTCCGGCCTATGACCCACGTGGAATTAAGGGAATGGGAGTTGCTTACGCCACTAGCAACCGTGGTGCTTGTCACCTGAGGGGTTATACACCAGCAGCTGAGGTTGTCGCTAACGTATTAGGTCCAACGGATCTAACCGACCCATTGGATTGGAAAGGCAAGGGTGAGCTTACCGTCATATTCCAGAATGTTCACACTGTTACCGATTGTATGAATGTCTGTAAATTCGCTACTTTTGCTGAGTCACTCGATACATTTGCTGCCCAATATTCCGCTATGACAGGTGTCGAGGTTGATGTCGATTTCTTACTTAAAGTCGGCGAGCGGGTTTACAACCTGGAGAGGTACTACAACAACCTGGCTGGATTCGGAGAGGGATCAGATTACTTGCCAGAGCGTTTCTTGAAAGAGCCCTCCACTGGTCCAGGATCAGAGGGGCAGGTATGTGAACTTGCTGAGATGTTGGAAGAGTACTACGAAAAACGTGGATGGGAAAATGGTGTGGTTCCAGAATCAAAATTAAAAGAACTGGATATCATTTAACCAGATTTACCCTTTGGAACACCAAAATAGCGCACCTTGCTGTGAGGTGCGCTATTTATATACAGTTTAATGCAACGTATACGATTAGAAGGCTACAACATATGGTCTAATAAATCCAATCGTATCACCGTCCTGGATCGGGGCTTCCATGTCCCCAACCAAATAAGAAAACCGTCCGTTTATGACCACACGGGAATATGGTAGGATCGTCCCATCCTCATCCAAGAGTAGATCTTGTAGGTCGTGTATATTAAATAATGCATCCAAGAGCTCACCAAGCGTGGAACCCTCAAACTCATACTCCATATGATCAGTTCCCATACGGCTGCGAACGAGACCAGTAAACTTCAAACGAACGCTAATCACTGCTCGCCACCTCCAACTGCAGGAAAGATGTCTATCCTGTCATCGAGCGAGATCAAAGAGTCCAAATAATCCTGTAGAAATTGCACATCCCGCCCATTAATAAAAATGTGAACATGTCCGTACATATTTCCATGTTCATCCAATAGTTCTTTTTCCATTTCTGGGTACCGATTTAATATCTCCGACAGCAACTGTTGAACGGTTGCACCGGTACTAAGGGAGAGCTCCACTGTTTTTCCGCCCACAATCTGGCGTAATGTAGCATAAAAATTTACTCTCAAATCTTCACTCCAATATTATTTTTAGTGCACCACAATCGGAGTAATGCGTGAACTTCTCTTAGCACTTCTCCCTCTGTCGACGGAAAATCAATTTTTACACAATGACTCATTAGAAATGACCAGGTGGAAATATGTCCACTTTGTCGGTAGGGTTCAACATTGTGTTAGCTGTCTTTTCCAAGTAAGGGACATCACGCCCATTGATATACACATGAGCATGAGGATATAGTTCGCCATTTTCATTAAACATGGTCTGATGGAGTACTGGATACCTATCAACAACCAAGTTCAGTAATTGAAGAACAGTAAGGTTTTCCACATAATCAATCTCAATTGTCTTCTGATCTATCAGAAGCCTAATTGTGGAATAAAAAGTCACCTTCATAATTTTTTTATTGCTAAGTCGCCTCGCTATTGGGAGATCTACGGTCAAAGTATAGCACAACCCAAAAATCAAGAGGAATCATCCTTCACTAAGCTCAACCGAATAATCTCTGTCGTGCGTCCACTCACGCGTGAGTAGTGTCCAAGAAGGTAGCCAGGTACCCATAATATCTCTTCGCCATCACACACCAGTGGCCAATTTGCGCGCGCCCGTTTGGGTATCTTTTCATTTACCATAAAATTCGCTAATTTCATTGACCGTCCCTTCATTCCAAGCGGTGTAATACGGTCCCCAGGTTGCCGGTTTCGAACAATTATCTGGGATTTCAATTTTCCAGCATCAATATAAGCTCTAAAAGGATCTGCGTTCGAGAAGATTTGCTCATTAATACCATCACCATTTACCATTCGTTCTGCCAGAATATACCAATTATCACGCAGTTTAAGTTTCCCCGGCACTTTTAATTCCACAGGGGTAAGCTCGAGAACTTGAGGCCACTCTGAAACCGGTAAATGGGCATCTCTTAAGAATACCCAGAGACACTTGCCCTCAATTAACAATTGCACTTTTGCTGCTAAATCACATTTTCCGGTTTTCGCTGGCGCCTCCAAAAATGCGATGGCTCTACCAATCATCTCAAAATCGATATCCCGCATATCTGGGATTAAGGCAGCGATCGCTCGACGGAAGATGTGTCTTTGAAGACCAGTAGGTTTCTCCTTTAACGATTGAACGTCAAGTCCTACATATCCAATACCCTGCTCCAGGTGACATTCCTGCCAAGCTTTTTGGATCATGCTATCCAATACAGCATAATCCTCTTGCAGTACATTTATAGTTTTCCAGAGAACCTGTCGTACTTTTGGGTTATATTCCTCCAAATAAGGAATTAACTCATGTCGCAAACGATTTCTATAAAATGCTGTATCTAGATTGCTTGTATCGATGATTGGATGAAGCTGGCGTTCAGCTAAATACAATAGAATCTCATCTCTCCAGACTCTTAACAAGGGTCTAACCAATGGAATATCTTCACTCCAAGGCGAGGGCAATGTGCGATATTTCATCCCAGTCAATCCTTTAAGTCCAGATCCTCGCAGCATATGCATGAGAACCGTCTCAACCTGATCATCGGCGTTATGCCCTACAACTACAGCTTGAGTGCCCAATCGCTCAGCCTCATTAAATAGAAATCCATAGCGCATAATGCGAGCTGCCTCTTCTATAGAGAGAGCATCATCCTTAGCAAACTTATCCACGTCCCCCACGCCTAGCACATACTCCAAATTCAGTTTTGAGGCAAATTCCTCAACCTGGTCAGCCGCAAAATCGGCCTCTGGACGAAGCTTATGGTTGTAATGAGCTATGATCAGTGGGAAACGGAGCCGCCATAGAACGTCTAAAAGACATAAGCTATCCGCCCCGCCCGAAACGCCAACCAAAACCGGTTTATTTAAATCGAGTTGACATTTCGTATCAAGTACTGAGCGAAGGTCTCTAAGCATAACAAAGAAATTATAGCGTAAATAATCCAGGTCTGGCAGAAGTTCATACCTCTAGAACATCATAACAAAAATACAAGCTAAAATATATTGCCGGAAAAACTCCTTTATGCTAGACTGGCACCATACAAACCTTCTTTTAAATTTACACGACTTCGATATTCACAATACCTGATGATCGCGAATCCGTGTGAATAGCAAACTAACAGGCATACCTTCTAATGATTGAGCTTTCCCCAGAGACAACCAAGAATATTCGCTGTGCTGCTGATATCATACGCCAGAGCAAGGAAGCAATCGTCCTAACTGGAGCAGGGATATCCACTCCTTCTGGAATTCCCGATTTTCGCTCTACGGATAGTGGGTTATGGGAACAATATGATCCCTTTGAAGTCGCTTCGCTCAGTGCGTTTCGATACCAACCTGAAAGGTTTTTTAAGTGGATGCGTCCA
>DAOVXM010000183.1 GCA_030636125.1 Chloroflexota bacterium
CCAATCACGGTAATCCAAACCCATGACCAACACGTTGATGCGGCTGTTTCCATCCCACGGAACAGTCAGGGGTCCACCTGAGGATTGCAGTGCCGTTTCTCCCTGTGCACCTAATTCCCCTTCTAAGATCGCTTCTACCGCGCGCTGAGGGTCTTCCAGGATCAGTTCAGGGGCGATAAAAGTATTGGATGAGGTGATCAGCTCACGCACAGCAGAGTAGGTCAGCCAGACGGTGAAGATGGCGGCCAGTATAAATACGGCTGTTAATCCAGCCAACAACCATTTCGATTTATAGGGAAATTTTGATTTAGAGTTGTATTCTTGACTGTGATCCATAAGCAATTAATCTTTATGGCATTGTGTTGTTGTTAGCCCAATCATACCCTAAGAAAATGACGAAATCTACCTCGCTCGCGGGGTCATAGCGATTATAAATTCTATTCGGCGAAATGTTCATCAAGTCCACTAAATAATTAAGCGAATAGGGATTCCCGGAGTAAGAAATTATTGTAGTTGCGCTGTACTGTTCAGGAGCATCACCTGTATTCACCACATTCACGGTTTGCGCGGTTAGGAATTCCGTTGTCCGCGTCGCCAACCCCGGTGTCCCCGCGCCATTGAGCACCGATACCGTGGCATCTTCGAACTGCATCAGCTCCAGTGGATCAGCATCAATCATTGCCGGGCTGGTCGGTCCCGAAGCAGTGAATATCTCATCGCGTAAGATACGGATCTGTTCCGGTCTGGGTTTTAGGACGTCATCCCCATCCGGGGATTTACCGAAGTTGATATGCTCAGTCCCAATTGAGCCGTGCTTAATGTTTTCTTCAGGGACCTGTTGGGCTAACCAGGCCAATTGGATAGCCTGTTCCAGGGTGAGGTTGGTCTGTACGCCTGAGGCGATTTGCTCATAAATTGCCGCGGCACGCCCAACCAGGAGCGGGAGCATTTCAGCACTCAGTATGCGGTCACGAACAGCCATGATCACCTGCTGCTGCCGGTCCGCCCGGTCGAAGTCACCCCCTTCGCTGTTGCGGGCGCGGGCATAAGCCAGGGCCAGATTTCCGGGCAGGTCGTGGGCGCCTTTCTTCAACTTGACTGTCGGTCCATCGATCGGGTCAACCCAGATGTTCCTGGGTACATCTACCTCAATAAACTCGAGTTCATCAATAAAATTCTCAAACGAATAGAAGTCGACCAGGGCATAGTAATCGATCTTCAATCCGAGTAATCCCTCCACGGTCTTCATGGCCAGCTCTGCACCGCCGCCTGGTAACTGGTAAGTTTCACCAAAGCGGTAGGCGACATTAATCCGCTCAGGCTCTTGAAATCCCGGTAAGCTGACCCATAGATCGCGCGGGATAGAGAGTATGCCTGCAGTGCGCGTGATCGGATCAATCGAGAACAAGATCATCGTGTCTTTTCGCGGAGCCCCCTCTCCGGAAATCCAGTCTCGATAATCCAGGCCCATCACCAGGATATTGACCCGGCTGGCGCCATCCCAGGCTTGCGGTTCCGGTGCGCTGACCGGGGGAGGTGGTGCCACGATCCCTGCGTCAACCTCAGGCGAATTCTGAATCGGGTCAGCACCTGGATTAACCACGATGCCTGGCAAATCGGTTATGTTCCATGCAGAGACAAAATCTCTGACATTGGTATAGGTCAGGAATGCTGTCACACCAGCAACGATTAAAAACAGGATCAGCAGTCCTCCTAGGATCCAACCGCTTCTAGGTGTCCGCTTGACCTGCGATTTACTTCCTTGAACTTGCTCCATAATCTCCAAATCTTGTATCGGACAAATGATCATCCGTCATAAAGGATAAACCCGCCAAGATCTATCTTTTCACCCTACAGGAGAAGAGCAGAAAAGAGAGACAGCGGGGGGATTGAGAAGGTTACCTGTTGTCTGCGAAAAGGCACATAATTATATCACGGGGAGCATTTACGCTGCTTAGGGTAAAATTAGTATTTGTGTACTGTTGCAAATATAGTGCCAAGGCACTTCTCAAGGACGATTTCTTAGGGTTTAAAGTTCCCACATGTCGATACTAACCATCTCAAATCTAGCGAAATCCTACGGCCCAGATGACATTTTCTTCAACGTGTCGCTAAGTATACCGCGCGGCGGCCGGATCGCCATCGTCGGTCCCAATGGTATCGGCAAGACCACGTTGCTGCGCGTCCTGGTCGGTCTTGAGGAACCTTCCGGGGGGAGCGTTCAACGAGCACGCCGCTTATCCATCGGGTATTTACCCCAGGAAGCGGTTCTTACCACCGAACACACTTTGTGGGACGAGTGTTTGACCGCTTTTGAGGAATTACGCTTGCAGGAAGCTAAATTAGCTCGTCTTGAAGCAGCCATGGGCGATCCTGAGCAGGCGGATCAAGTTCTGGGGCGTTACGGCGAGCTGCAAGATACCTTTGAACGCCAGGGTGGCTATACCTATGAAACCCGTATCCGGCAGGTATTGGCTGGACTGGGTTTTAAACCCGGTGATTACGATAGCCCATTAGGACAGCTCTCTGGGGGACAGCGTACCCGCGCCCTGTTAGCCCGCCTGCTACTCTCCACACCTGATCTGTTGGTGCTCGACGAACCGACCAATCATCTCGATATCGCCGCCGTAGAGTGGTTGGAAGGCTATCTTTCTACTTGGGAAGGCGCGGCATTACTGGTCTCTCACGATCGCTACTTCCTGGACAAGGTCGCCCAATACATTTGGGAACTGGATCTGAGCGGATTGGAATCGTTCAAGGGCAATTACAGCGCTTACCTACACCAACGCCAGGAACGCTGGCAGCTGCGCCAACAGATTTACGAGGCTGAGAAAGAAAGGCTGGAGAAAGAGTTGGACTACATCAAGCGTAACATCGCCGGTCAGCGTACAGTGCAAGCCAAAGGGAAATTACGCCGTCTTAGCCGCCAGGTGGAGGCCATCGAAAGCCTGGGATTCGAGGCTATCCAGGGCAAGCAATGGCTGGAGATCAGCAGCCAGGCCGATATCTCAACCAACATCATGGGCGTCGCCGAGGTGGAGAGTCGTATCCACGCTCTAAAATCACCCCAGAAAAGACCGCCCAAGCTGAATATCAAGCTCAAACCTGCTCACCGCAGTGGGAACATCATCTTGAGCGCAGATCAGGTCACTATCGGCTATCCGGGAAAACCTCTCTTCTCTGCCAGCGACCTGGATTTACGGCGCCTGGAATGCGCGGCCGTGATCGGACCCAACGGAGCCGGCAAGACCAGTCTCTTGAAAACCATTTTAGGCCAGCTGCCGCCCCTCTCTGGCGAGTTAAACCTGGGCGCCAGCCTGGTGATCGGCTATTTCGCCCAGGCTCACGAAGACCTCAACCCTGAAAAGACCCTGGTGGAGGAGATCGAGTCGGTAGCCCCCCGCTTGCTCTTGGCCGATGTACGCAATTACCTGGCCCGTTTTCAGTTCACGGGGGAGGATGTCTTTCGCCAGGTCTCTACGCTTTCAGGGGGCGAACGCGGCCGCCTGGCGCTGGCCAAGCTCTCTTTGAGCGATGCCAATTTGCTCCTGCTCGACGAGCCAACCAACCACCTGGACATCCCCTCCCAGGAGACCCTCCAGGAGGTGCTGGCCGAATTTGAGGGCACCATCTTGCTGGTCTCTCACGACCGGTACTTGATCGATGCCCTGGGGACTCAGGTCTGGGAGATCTTCCCGGACAAGGCAACGATGAACGTTTTCAAGGGGACTTATACCGATTACCACACCTGGCTCGAAGCACAAACCCTGCAGGCCGAGCCTCTGCCTAAAAAAACCCCCAAAGCCAAGGTAAAGCCTGGCAAGGATCGCCGACGCAAAGGTGAGCACAGACGCAAGGCTCGTCTCCAGGAGATCGAAATTCGCATCGCTGAATTAGAAAAAGACCTGGCTGGGCTCAGCAAACAACTGGAACACCCACCCGCGGACAGCCAGGTCGTCCAGGAATTGGGGGAAGATTACGTACAAATACAGAACGATCTCAATGCCCTGCTGGCGGAGTGGGAACAGCTGCACGAGTGAGCGTGTATAATTTGGCTTTCAAGAAGCCAAATTCTATGTGTGGCAGATAAAAGGAGCTCTTGGCGCTAAGCTGAGAATTGGAGGAGTACGATGTTGGATGATGAAGCACTGAGACAGTTCTCATACCTCAGCAGCTTGTTGGCGGGTTTTGGCGTCATGGTAACCGTCGGGCTGCTTTCTCTGAAGGATGAACGCAAGATCGTTTCCTGGGTGATAGGCGTAATGATCCTCGCCTCAGTGCTCTTTCTGACTTCCACCTCTATTGCGGCGATGTATTTCATCATGCCCTCGGATTGGCTTAGCTATATACCTTCGGATGTTCCCATTCCGGAGGAAATAGGGTTCGAATTCTTGGACACGGTCGCTGTCACTCTTGGCGCTCTCACATATCTCGGTACACTGGCATTCAGCTTGGGAGTTGCGCTCCTGGGTTGGATACGCTCCAGACTGGTTGGATGGATCTCCACCATCAGTGCGCTGTTGTTCGTGCTGATATTCAATGTCATTGTCGCTGCTGCCGGCGGCGTACTCATCCTCTCCGCCAGGCCCTAGAACCCGCTCACCTTTATAAATACTTTGTCGTTATCTTCTCCACTCCACTTTCTGGCCTTTAATCGCTGATGGAGCAGTGACGCGGCAACCTTATCCCCCTCTATTACAGCCCTCCACAAATTAGTTCACCAGCAATACGCTTACTAGCCCGGTCCAGCCTTGGTGGTGATATCAGCTTGCCGGGAGGCGGAAGATCTCAAGACAACACCCCGTAAGGCTGACTGGGCAGCCAGCGCGCGCTTGTTTGAGTAATCCCAATCCATGTCTTTGGTTGGGGCCGCGATCTGGCGCGGTGCCGGGAGGGCGATCATAGCCAGGCCGGCTGCGAACAACATAACCACTCCCGCCAGGATGAAGATGCCCTGCGCGGTCATTACCGCGCTTATACCCACTAACAGCAACGGCCCCAGGACACCCCCCAAGGCAGCGGAGGACTCTTTGACGCCCAAGATGCGCGCCCGGTATTGCTCATCCGCGATATCGAGATAGTATGAGCTCAAGGCAGGAGAGATCAGAGCCGATCCCAATCCTGCCAATGCGGCGACCACCAGCATCAGCGGGAAAATGGTTACCAATAATAGACCGGCATACAGGCTGGTCGCCAGCAGTATACCCAGGACGATCAGCGGCTTACGGCCAAATCTATCGCTCGTCTGCCCAAGTACCACCTGGCCGAAGACCATCGCCAACCCGTAAGCCCCGACGACAATACCAAACTGGATGGTGGTCCAGCCCAGCTCATCGTAGAAATAGAACACCATCTGCGGCGCAACGAAGGCAAACACAAACACGCCGATGAAATCCAGGACCAGCAGCGTGCCAAACACGTAAAGCGGCCGCGGCAAGGTTGCCCAGAAGTACTCCTACTGTGCGAGGCAGGGCCTCGGCATCCGGACGAAGAGAACGGACGAAGGGTCCTTCACCAGTGAGTGTGCGGTGTGCGTCTCCGAGGACGGGAGGGAGCTCGGGACAGTCAGCGAGCTCATGGGGCTGAGGTTCGAGACGATCGGGAGCATGGTGCCGGGCCGGGACGAGGACGGCGGACCGGGCCATGAGGACGGCGCGGCCTCCCGCAAGGACAGGTCCAATCCAAAGAGGCTGGCTGCGTCCTTCGGCGGGAGCCCCCCGAGCGGTGTCCCGCCCGCGAAGTTCGATTGGCGGACGATGGACGGCACGACCGCTGTGAAAGCCCAGGGCAACTGCGGCAGCTGCTGGGCCTTCGGTACCGTCGGCGCGTTCGAGTGCAACATCCTCATAAAGGACGGCATCGAGGTCGACCTCTCTGAGCAGTGGTTGGTCAGCTGCAATCAGAGCGCCTGGAGCTGCGGGGGCGGCGGGTTCGCGCACGGCTATCACATGCTGAAG
>DAOVXM010000155.1 GCA_030636125.1 Chloroflexota bacterium
CTGAACCTCCCCAGTGATGGTATCGCCGGGTCGGACCGGAGCTTTGAAGCTCCAGTTAACTTGCAGGAACACTGTACCCGGTCCTGGAAGGTCTTCGGCAACGACCGCGTTCAGAATTGCGCTGATGATGCCACCCTGGACTACAATGCCGCCAAAGCGGGTGGCTCGCGCAGCCTGCTCATCGTAGTGCAAGGGGTTGCGATCGCCACTTATTTCAGTAAAAAGCTCAATGTCGCGATTTGTCACCACCCTCGATCGCTGCGCCTTCTGCCCAACCTGTGGCATCCCGTTCGGCCACACTTCGGTCCTTAGATTCATGCTGTCAACCTCCTGGCTCCTGCCCGTGCCTGTTCCGACCACCACATGAGATCAGCTTGCTCCTGCATCACCTAATCCCGGTTCGGTACCATCCGCTTCAGGACGAAGCGAGGGTGCTCCACACCATCCGCCTCAACGGCCAGGAACTGGCTCTCCGAAGAGGGCCATCCTGTGGTCTGGAAGGGCACGAGGCGCGACGTCGTAATGGGCTGATTTACCAGGGCGCTCAACGTCTCTGGCCGTGTCATCTCTTCGATGCTGGGATATACAATACGTACCATCAATTCATTTCCATGTAGCAATATCAAGGGTGAGCCATCTCCATACCCCCGTAAAACAGTTCGATATCATTCACTCCGGCGAATGGGTAGATGGCGCCTAGTCTCTCCTCCCGAATATGCAGAACACCTTATCATCTTCTGATGCAGGTTCACTGGAATATCCCGACACAGCATGGGCCCCCGAGAACCCCGATTTTTCCAACATACTTGTTAGCTGGCCCAATGTGTAATTTCGCAATTCGGGAGATCGGCGATGCATCTCTGTGTAAACGACCTCACTATCCTCCACCAACTCGTAACGATTCTCGGTATGGCGGAGTTGGGTGTTTGAATCATACATCGATCGTTCCCATCGCTTGATGCTCTTTCCATCTTCAAACCCCTCTTTCTCTGCGACAAGCCACCAGTCACCCCATTCTCCCTTCCCCTCACTCATGATATGCCAAATGGATATAACAAGCGTGCCTCCGGGAAGGAGGTGCTTGAAAAAGTTGTCCAATGCGTTTTTTGCCTCAACAAGATCGGGCACTAGCTGGAATGAGTATGAAGGCACGATGATCGTCCGAAACTTACGGGGCAAGTCCATCGATTCCATTGCCTGCATGTATACGGTAATCGGCAACGACTGTTGGCTGGCCTTCTGCTTGCAGATCGCCAACATTTCTGGTGAGATATCCATCCCTTCTATGTCTACTCCGTCTGTTAGACACTCAAAGAGTAAACGACCGGTACCACATCCCACATCAAGGGCAGGTTCACCACTACTGTCGATAATTTCCCGAAAGAATTGCCGGTCGGGAAAATCGGATGTGTCCCCACGAAGGAAATCCCAACTACTCGCTACTAATCCACGATATTCGTGATCACCATCACTCATCACAACCTCTTTCTAAATGCGCCATCTAACGATGGCGTAACCTGCCTGCGTTTTAGCTCCGAGTGCTGCTCAACCAGAGCCAGACTTTGCTTTTTGCGCCCGGTCCTCCGCTGCGAAGCAGGTCATGGTTCACGCGGGGTTATGCGGTTTTTGATTAAGAATGATGTGTCAGGTCGTAATTGCTTCACGAACCATGTTTGACAAAGTATCACTTGCTTCCCAATTGCTCGATTGAGTCATAGTAATTATGAACGTCTGATCACGAGGATAAATCCAAGCAGATGTACCACTCCATCCAATCCACCCGACCTGAGGTGGGGCGTCTGTTACCTGCACCCCGATACCAAGACCAAACCCCATGCCAGGCCATGGGCCATCACCAAATCGTACTGGGAAAGCCGAGCCAGTGAGTTGATTGGTGGTCATCTCTGTGACTGTATCTGGTTTAAGTAAGCGTTCATCGTCCAACTCGCCGCCATTTGAAAGCATCAACATGAAGCGGTAATAGTCTGGCATGCTGGAGATAAGCCCACTCCCACCAGAAGGAACTATATCGGAGCGAATAAAGGGGCTAGTGGCCACGTCATCCAATATTGAAAACCCATCTTCGTTGGGAGCACTATACATAGGGCCAAAACGTTCGAGTATTTCTTGAGGTACATAGAAACTCGTATCTTGCATGCCAAGCGGTTCAAAGATTCGCTCCCGCAAAAACACATCGAACGGCTTGCCCGAAATCAGGCCAATCAAATACCCTAGAACATCATGAGATAGGCTATAGTGCCAGGTTGCTCCTGGTTGGGTAGCCAGCGGTAATTCAGCTACTTTTTGAATAATCTCTGGCAGAGGGAACTGCAAGGCAAGAATTGGGTTAAGTATCTTCGCTTCGCGATACATCTCTTCAATTGGCTCTGGATGTTCCGAATTAAAACCGTAGCCAAGTCCAGACGTGTGGGTGAACAGATGCCAAAAAGTAATTTCTCTTTCCAGATTGTCCAGATCGCTATCTATGTTTGTGCTATCTTGCAAGACTTTGAAGTTCTTGAACTCGGGAATCCACTTGGATACCGGGTCGTCTAACTTGAAGCATCCTTCTTCATAAAGCATTAAGGCAGCTACGGAAGTGACGGGTTTAGTGAGGGAATAAATGCGAAAGAGGCTTTCAGGTTGAACGAATTTGTTGGTGGCAAGGTCGAGTTTTCCGTAGCAACCAAAATGCACGCCCTTGCCGTAGCGCGCTATCAATGTGGTTATACCTGTATATTTGCCTTGATCAATAAATTTCTGCATGGCTGCATCTATTTTGTTAATGTGGTTCGATGACATTCCGACGCTTTCAGGATTATTAATTTCGATCATTTTCATCTCTCCAATAAACAGCTCGTTATTGATTAATAGAAACACTATTCAGGAAGCCGCACAACATATAGTAGAGGGACATGTCCTGCTAAACATACGGACTATACTAAAAAAGGATTATCTCATTCCCAATACTCAGTCGGAGGCTCTAAAAAACAAACGGTGTGCATCACCATACTACTAGTGCAGTTGGGCCTAAATGCATCGGTGGTTTTTGTTGTCTCCTGCCCAACTGCTTAAAGTGTTGCGCCATTATTACCAAGCTGTCGAGTCACTTTCGCCGCGCAACACTAGGCACCACACACAAAGAGATGTCTTGGAACGAGCGCTCTTCAAGATACCTGACCCACCATCAGTGTAGCGTAAGTTATTGTATAAGTGGGATAACAAGTATTATATACTATTATTACCCAAAAAGTCTATATTTTTCTATAATGCACAAGATCACTTCGCTGTTACCGATATGGGCCACTTGGGGATACCCTTCTTCTATGAGGAGTTCTACGAGCATATTGAGCGGTTCGATTGGTGGAGCGGGTGGGAATCGAACTCAGATGAAGTCACCTTCGGAGTTTATTGTGAGCTAGCTAACGGCCTCGAGCTGAGCCGCCCGGCCAGCCAAGGCTAGTATCGCACGGAAAGTAACACGGGGCTGGCCGGGTCCGCTCCAGTGAGTGGTTATCGGTAGATGACCTAGGCCTTAAATGGTGATGGCCTACACCCATCCGTAGGGTATCTCGGTTTGATACGCCCTCCAGGTGAATAGTCCAATTGCGATGACTAAGAGTGCCGAAAGCCACAGAGGAAAGGGCATCCATACTTGCATACCCAACATGGCACTCGTGAGCACTGCAAACATGCACACCGATGCCAAGCGTTTGCGGCGAGCGCGGAGGGGGGCGATCTTGGATGCCTGATCAGGTGCTATTGGGTAACCTGCTTTGGCAAACAGTGCATCGATGCGCGGCTGTAGACTAATGTGCGCATAGGATAACAGTCCAGCGATCAGTAATAACAAAACGAACTTTAGACCAAGCACAGGATTTGTAACAAGCAATCCCAGTTTCTGCCCCCGGAGAAAAATCAAAGCCAGGCCAGAGATAAAAACCGTCCCCTGAAACACAAAGCAAGGAATTGCGCGATTCTTGACGATATTCTCCATGTATATATCTGCACGATCCCCTAAGGGTGGTCCGAGCCGGACGCGCTGGTTGACAGCCACCAGCGCATAGAAAGGCCACGCCATCAGAATTGCAGTGATGATGTGTACAACCCTCAGAAAAGATATTAGCTCAGTCATTTTGAACCTCCTATCAGGATTCTGCGCTACGAACTTGTCTACAACAATATCATGCAGCTATGGGAGAAGATGCTTCCTAACATAGTGCAGAAGGAAGTATCCTGCTAAACATACGTTCTACAGTTACATTTATGGATTATATATTTCCAACACTCCGTTGGATGATACATAGAGAAAAATGTGTACATTCACATAGGAATTCAAACCAAAACCGTGCTGACCGTGTTAAGTGGTACGAAAACAACAGTAAAAGAGAGAACCAGGAGTTCCACCGGTGGAAATTTGGTTGGTAGGAACATTTTCTCGTGCGGAGTTAACGGCTAGACAGCCACAAAAAGTGGGTTCTCGGAACGAAGACCTTCTAACTACCTGAACCACCCTCTGAAGCAAAAAATAGTGTGAGTGGGACATTAATTACTATACATATTTTTACCCATAAAGTCAACATTGTTCCATAATGCACAAGTAATTACCCCATAGAAACCTTAGGGATACCCTTCATCTGCGGGTAGTTCTGCCAATTTATAAGGCTGAACGAAGCTGATTAAATACCAAAACCGCTCAATTGGCCAATTGAGCGGTCGATTTGGTAGGGTGGGCGGGACTCAAACCCCCATGAAGTCATCTTCGGAGTTTATCTCGCTGAACGATTCCTCAGCCGCCCTTTCTTGGGCTTTCGTCAACCAGCAAGGTGAACACATCCGGGCGGCTGTAATGCCCGCTCACGTCCAGAGTCATGCTTTCACGGACCGCTCTGGCGGGGTCAACTTCAGCGATCACCAGGCTCTCTTTGTTCTTCACTGGCCCGGCTAGAATATCCGCATTCGGGCCGATGACTACCGAGCCACCATTCATGAAAGGGCCATCGCCGGGGATTGCCTCTAACAAACTGGCTCCTTTGGGAAAATCTTCCCGCCGCAGCAGCGAACCGGCGGCCACCACGTAGCAGCGTCCCTCGAAGGCGTAGGTGCGTGAGGCCAGCAAATGTACTTCGTTGACCGAAGGCCAGACAGCGGCATGCAGCAGTTCGCGCTTATCGTGCATGGCCTGGCGCGCTAACGGCATCCAGTGTTCCCAGCATACCAGGCCACCCAGGCGTCCTACAGGGGTATCGACCACCGTCAGCGTACTACCATCGCCGCGGCCCCACACCAGCCGTTCGGTATAGGTGGGTACCAGTTTACGATGTTTGCCCAGGATCTCGCCTTTCTCGGAAATGTACAGCATGGTATTGTACAAAGTGTTACCGTCACGTTCGTGCAAGCCCATCACCAGTGTGAGCCTGGCTTCCTCAGCGGCTTCGCATAGGCGTACTATGGCAGGCGATTGGATTTCTGGGCTGTTTTCGACCAGTCTTTGAAAGATCTCTTTGGCGGGAGGGTAGCCCCACTGGGCGGCATCCGGGCTGCTATCCAGCCAGACCGGGTAGCCTGGCAGCCAGGTCTCTGGGAAGACCAGGACTTTGACGTTTTCCTGCTCGGCTTTAGAGATCCACCGGCAGGCTTTGTCGATGCTGGCATCCAAATCCAAAAAAACCGGCGCAAGCTGGGCGGCAGCTACAAGGAAAGGCTTGTTCATGATGTACTCCTAAAGGTTTGCTAAGCTCTTAAAAAATTATAACTCTTGGGAGAATTTTAGCGTAGAGTGGTAAGGAATTGCTAACCACAGTTTACTCTGCAAACCCCGCATCATTTTCGTTATTAATTGGAGGTCATTGTGATTCTACTGAATAAGGATGGGCGATAATCTATTTATGGGAGAAGATCAGCTAAAAACCGGTTTTTTCAGAGGATTCTTAATATAGTAAGGGGATCAACCTATAGGTTCCGTGGGTGTATTGATCATACCCAGCTAATTCGAAGACCAACAGATTTTCCTCATAGTTTAGCTTGAGAATGATATCAATTAGCAGAACCAGCCAAATGACGAATCTGAAAAGATCAAAGTGGTTCATTACCAAAGGCAGAGTTGTTAACAATAGGCCAAGTACATCGGATGGCGAATCAGGCTATAGGGACCGGACGTCACTAGCTTGCTCCAGCTAAGCGGGTCGGGTGCTATGTTGAAGTTGCCAATACGCATGGTAAATACAGCCCAAATACCCAGTCCTAAACCCAGAAATTCGATAACAAGTAGAGCTATATTTGAAGGAATGAGCGGGCCGGATATTGCAATCAAGCCCAAACAAACGAATTGAATGGTTACAAACAGCAGGGATTTTTTAGTACTACGTTTCTGCATCTGACAAGTCCAAATGTAATTGGACGTTGGGCATTCAAAGCCCAACGTCCTAATTGTTCTGTTTTTATTTATTTTTGTTCCCCTCGGATTTCTGGACCTTTGAATGGATTACGGAAAAGTGGTGCGAACACACAAACGTCAAATAGACCAGCCAGCAATGGGACAAGGCCAATTACGGCAACAATGATTCCGGTAGTTCCGGTC
>DAOVXM010000276.1 GCA_030636125.1 Chloroflexota bacterium
CCTCGAATGAAGGGATGTTATACATTTTAATACTGGCATCGATAACACGACATTGATCTTCCACCACTTGACTTGGCAGATCAATCATTTTCCCAAACACTAAGCTTAGGGCACTTGTAGCCGTGATTTTTAAAAAGCCTCTTCGGGAAAGGGGCGCCTGATTATGAATGACTTGTGATGCGATATCCATCGTATTACTTGTGGATGTTTACAACCGTGCCTACGGAAGCGAAATTAAAAAGCCATTTAGCGTTGTTTTTACTCAGATTGATACAGCCATGGCTCATCGGAGTCCCGAAGTTATTATGCCAGTATGTGCCATGTAAGCCATAGCCTCGATAAAAATACATGATAAAAGGCACTTTGGGCAAATAATATCCCGGCCCAGACATATCTGCTGCCTTATACTTAACATAAATTTTATAGGTGCCTTTTACAGTTGGGTATCGCCATGTTCCTGTGGAGACAATGAAGCTATTAATGAGTTCGTTACCTTGGTAAGCATAGGTTCGTTGAGAACTCAGATCAACATCAATCCAGCGTTCGTTAGGGCCAACTCCTCGAGGTCTCCCTGGGAAACTATAGCCGCCTGAGGTGTTTTTTTTCTTTGGTTTCTTGGTTGGCTCAGGTGTGTTGGTAGGGGTGGCGGTAGGTGTGTTTGTCGGTGTGGGGGATGGAGTAATCGTTGGCGTAGGTGTGGGAGTAAAAGTCGGTGTAGGTGTGAATGTAGCGGTGGGAGTTGGTGTACGAGTCTCTTTATCAATTTGACTTTGTGCGATTGGTAATGGTTTGTTATTTGTAAAAGCGAAAGTAAAGGAAGGGGAACCAAACCATACCAGCATACCAACTAAAATCAAGATCACAGCAATTGCCCAAGGAAGTAACGCGGGGCGCGTATTGACCATTTCACTTGAAGCGATGGATTGGACAATTATCTGGCGGTAGGTTGGTGGGGTAGGAGGGGGTGGGGATGTGCGAAATTTCTGGATAGCCCAATGCATACCTTTGCGGGCGCGTTGGCTTTGGGGGTTGATTTCAAGTGCTTCTTTTAGATAGGCAATACTGGCTTTGGGACTGGCGCAAGCTGCTAAGATCAGCCATCCCTCTTCGCGCTTGGGAGCAATTGCAACCGCTTGCTCTGCCCAACGGCGAGCTGCGAGACGGTCCCCGCGGGTTAATGCATCTTGGGCGCTTTCAATGGTGGTCTGGAATTGCTGAGATGTGTCGCTCATTGAGTGTCGGATATCATTTCATTATTGATATAACACTTAATGCCTGCAAATATGCCTTGCGCTATAAGATCCGGCTGTTGTGTTAGGATTTGACGATCCAAGTTCAAGAAGCCAACCTCAATTATGGCTGAGGTTGTGTCTGGATGGACTTCATCGAAAGCGTGGTAGCTGGTCATATCGGGAGTAATGCTGTTGTGTAACGTTAACCCAGTGACCTGCGAGTAGCGGCTGCGCATACAGCTCGTCAATCGAGCGGCTCTCTCTGGATGGGGATTAGCCATGGCAGAAGAAACTTTGTAGCCAGTTGCTTGAGTATTGATGAAGTCGCATGAATCTGCATGAATTGAGACTAAAGCTGACGCCTGGTAGCCGGTAAGTTTTGGGTCAAATTCCTTAAGTACATCTACATCGTAGCCCTCTTCAATTAAATATTGCTGGACATAAGTGGCTACTGTCTCATTCACACTTCTCTCGGTTAATCCATCCGCGCAGACTGAGCCTGTATCATTACCAGAATGTCCAGCTACGATACCAATTAAGACACGTGAACGCGGTGTAGGTGTAGCCGCTTCATCCGGTGCGGGTGTTTGTTCAGGTGCTACTCCCATTGAAAACCTATCCCCAAGATTGTTCGGGAAAAGCCCTGGATCCGTCCATGCAGTGAATAGGGTAGCTACGACAACGGCAACCGCTAGGACGATCTGCATATATGTAAACGTGCCTTTAATCGGGCGCTTA
Source organism: Chloroflexota bacterium (assembly GCA_030636125.1). The sequence continues at coordinate 1,971 of DAOVXM010000276.1, forward strand.
CCTGATGTAGTTGGAGGAGGAGATGTAGATGTGTCCACGATTTTATGATAGTACCTTAATTAAATATAGTTGCCAAGGGTTGCATTCTTTCCCGCAATGTAGCAAGAATCATGCCTGATTTAAATGTTAATTAGAAACCCCGCTTGGTTAGTATTAGAAATAGGACAAGCGGGGTTAGGATACGCTGATTAGCTAGATTTAAAATAATCCCCACTCTGCACCGGCACCTTCTTCCATCATCGACATATCCCACATTTCTACACCCATTTCGATTGTGGTAGGGCGTCCAAGGGATGTTTCCGCTTTTTTCCTGGTCATATCCAGCATCGCAGGGCCATACGGGCAAAAGGGTGTCGTCAGGATCATGTTGATATTAGCTTTATCTTCCTCAATTATCACATCTCTAACAAGGCCTAGCTCGACAATATTCAACCCAATCTCGGGGTCAACAACCTCTCTGAGAGATTCTCTTAGTTGTTCAGACAATTCGGGATATGTATTCTCGGATTGCCAAGTAACCTTATTCTCTGGGGCTTGACTCATGATTCGGTCTCCACAAGTGTTGGTTTGGGAACCACATATGTGCAATGAGCATCTCCGTCTAATACACACTTTACTTTTTCTGCTGGTACAGATAGTATCATTGAGATTAGCGTTTGATCTACCGAGCATACTTCGGGATGACTCTGACCGATGTGATAATATGGGCAACTTATTTCTCGAATGAGATACTCATCCTCCTGTTGCTCCCATTCAACGGTAAAACCTTCATTGTCAAGCAGATTTACGACTAAATCGAGACGATCTTCCATGCTTAAGCCATTAATTTGGGTTTTGTATTCTGATACTATATCTTCTGCCATCTGGGTAAACAAACGGTCAACCATTGGCTTAGGCATCGTCTCTTTAAGTTGTTCAATTATGCGGATGGTCAGGCGGAGGTAACGTGATGGGAATAGTTCTAAACCCTTCTCTGTTAAGTAATATATTCGACGAGGTCTACCTACACCATGGCGTTCTTCCTCAGATGTGACCAGTCCTTCGGCCTCCAACTTTGAGATGTGGTGGCGAACTGATATCGGGTTTATATTGACAGCATTAGCTAACTCATTAATCGTGCAGCGCTGTCGGCTTAACAAAGTATGTTGAACGCGCTCACGAGTACTTTTGGTTGGATCTTCTAAAGCTGTTTTCATATCCATAGCGAATTGGTTCTCAAAAAGTTAGTATAAGGATTTAATCTAGCCATTCTACAATTGACGCGAAGTATAGCATGCCCATAATATTTTGTCAATATATAAGATTTTTATACTAAATATTATTGACTCTTTTGGGTACACCTGCTATAATTATGACTAATAAATAAGATATTTATGCTAAATATTGACAGAGATGATGTGGCCTGCTATAATTCTGGTTTTGGAAGCCGGAAACCTAACTTATCAAAATAATTGCATTAATATACTACCCACGTTGATAATATATTCCATGCGAGACAAGGAGTTTATGTATGTCAGAAATGTCAATCCAAAATTTGCATGTCAGCGTTGATGGCAAAGAAATATTAAAAGGGGTTGACCTTACAGTTAATCAAGGGGAAATCCAAGCTCTGATGGGGCCAAACGGTACTGGAAAGTCCACGCTCGCCTACGCTTTAATGGGACATCCAATGTACGAAATAACTGATGGCGAAGTGTGGTTCAAGGGACAGAATATTGTGGAACTTGAGCCAGATGAGCGCGCACAATTGGGCTTGTTTTTAGCGTTCCAATACCCGGTAGCTATACCAGGTGTATCAGTGGCTAACTTTTTACGTTCAGCTGTAAATGCAAAACGAAAAGCGAAAAATCCCGATGATAAAGGTATTCCTATACCCGAGTTCCGGAAATTGCTCAAAGATCGCATGTCCTTGCTCAAGATGGATCATACTTTTGCAGGCCGATACTTGAATGAGGGATTTTCAGGTGGAGAGAAAAAACGAGCTGAAATATTACAAATGGCAACTCTTCAACCCGAAATTGCGATATTGGATGAAACCGATTCAGGTTTAGATATTGATGCTTTACGTATTGTGTCAGAGGGGATCAACGCGATACGCAGCTCGGAAGTGGGCGTATTGGTAATAACACACTATCAGCGTATTTTAAATTACATCAAACCAGATGTTGTCCATATCATGATGAATGGACGGATAGTCGAATCTGGCGGTGCTGAATTAGCTTTGCATCTTGAAGAGCATGGCTACGACTGGGTACGCGAGAAGTACGAGCCGGTTGAAGCATGAAATTGATACTGATTACCCTTTCCAATTTTTGGAGGTAACAATGAGTTCCGATGGTGCAATATTAGATAATATTGGCGAATATAAATACGGATTCAGTGACCCTGAGACGTACGTTTTTAAATCGCGGAAAGGAATCGATCGCGAAGTTGTACAGCAGATTTCTGCCATGAAGGGCGAGCCTGAATGGATGCTTGAATTTCGATTAAAAGCACTAGAGCATTTTTTTGAGCGTCCTATGCCCAACTGGGGAGGGGATCTATCAAAACTCAATCTGGATGATATCTATTATTATGTTAAGCCTACTGACCAGGAAAGCCAATCCTGGGAAGATGTTCCCGAAACCATTAAAGATACTTTTGATAAACTTGGAATCCCTGAGGCAGAACAGAAGTTCCTCTCAGGTGTGGGTGCGCAATATGAGTCTGAAATGGTTTATCATAAGATCCAGGAACATCTTGAGGAGCAGGGTGTTATATTTTTAAGTATCGAGGATGGATTACGTGAGCATCCTGAACTGTTC
>DAOVXM010000290.1 GCA_030636125.1 Chloroflexota bacterium
CAGAAATGGTCGACGAATTCCAGCACTTCAGGTAAAGTATCTGGGGCAGGAATGACTTCCAGCAGCTTGAGATAACGAGGCGGATTGAAAAAATGTGTGCCCAGGAAATGCTGGCGGAATCCCTCAGAACGGCCCTCCGCGATGGAGGCGACTGGGATGCCTGAGGTGTTGGTACTGACGATCGTGTGCGCAGCACGCACGGCATCGATACGCTCCATCAGCTTGCGCTTGATCTCCAGGTTCTCTATGATGACCTCAATCACCCAATCAGTCTGACCGATGACGTCAAAATCATCTTCCAGGTTTCCGGTAGAAACTAGGCTCGCGAAATCGGTGGTGAAAAAACTGGCTGGACGGGATTTAATCGCCCGCTCCAACCCTTCCCGCACAATGCGGTTACGCACTCCAGGGTCATCTAATGTAAGACCCCTCTTCTCTTCTTTTGGAGTGAGACTATTTGGGACGATGTCCAATAAGGTCACCGGCACGCCGGCATTAGCCAGGTGTGCTGCGATGGCCGCCCCCATGGTCCCAGCTCCTATTACAACAGCATTATGGATTTTGTATTTCATTTTGCCTCCTGCAAAAAGTGAAAAGTGAGTAATGATGGGTGACCCATGTATAACCACCTATAGAGCGTCATTATCGAGAATTGGCACAGAATCACCTATCAAGCCGTTTGTTTCCTCTTGGTAGCACCTTCATCTAAGGGAACGATGATCAGCTTATCCACACGAAGACCATCCATATCAGCCACTTCAAAACGCAAACCTTCCCAATCAAAGTAATCGCCCGCATTAGGAATACGTCCCAAGTGGGTCATTACAAATCCTCCTATAGATTGGTAGTAACCCCTTTCCTCGCCGGGCAGATGGCGAATACCAAAAATTCCTTTAAACTCATCCACCGGGAATAATCCATCCAACAACCAGGAACCATCTTCACGCTGGATGATCTCTGGTTCCATAGTTTCCCCTCGCGCAGGGATATCCCCTACGATCGATTCAAGGATATCAAACACTGTCACCATACCTTGGAACCCTCCAAATTCGTCGATTACAAACGCTGTATGGATGCCGGACTCTTTGAACATTTCTAGTACCCTGAGAGCCGGGATAATTTCTGGCACGATCAAAGGCTCGATTAATACTGACTCAATATCGAACTCTTGACCAGCTAAGCAACCCGCTAACAAATCCTTTGCCTGAACTAAACCAACAATATAATCTAAATCTCTACGCGCAACCGGAAAACGTGCATAGACACCCTCGATGATTTTCTTCTGGTTTTCTTCTATAGGATCATCCAAGTCTAACCAGGTGATCTCGGTGCGAGGCGTCATCAAGGCACCCACATTCCTATCACCAAAGCGAAATACAGCCTCCACCATGTCTTGCTCTGCCTCTGCAAAAACACCCGCTTGAGTACCCTGATCAATGAGAATTTTGATCTCTTCTTCAGTGATAGGTATTTCATCAGTTTTTTTGACCCCCATGATACGCAATACGAGATTGGTCGAGCCACTCAGGAAGCGCACCAGCGGGCTGGTGATCCTGGAGAGACGGCGCATCGGACTGGCTGATCGCGCGGCGATATCTTCCGGTTTAGTTAAGGCATATCGTTTGGGAACCAACTCACCTAAGACAAGAGTTAAATAAGTAATGATTAATACTACAACTGTTATCGCGATTGCATCACTAAATGATGCCAGAGCTGGAATTACTCTTATCCATTCAGCCAGCTTTGCGGCAATGGTTGCCCCACCAAATGCTCCTGCCAGTACTCCTACCAAGGTGATACCTATTTGCACCGTGGACAGGAAATCTGAGGGATCCTTGGCCAGTTCGAGAGCAGCTCGCGCTTTTTCATCACCATCCTCGGCACGACGTTGCAGGCGAGCCTTACGAGAGGACACAATCGCGATTTCTGCCATAGCCAGCAAGCCATTGACAATGATCAAAACAAAAATAAACAGTATTTCCAAGGATATAAAGGACATGAGGATGTTCTATTAAAGATTATTTGTAAGGGATATGCAAATGCCGGAAAGTAACTTGAATATAAAAACGCCAACCCGGCATTTGCTAAAAGCAATTTGCGGTTTTGACACCAGATTTATTTTAAGATTCATTCCGCAAATTACTTAACAATCTATACCGTTACTCTCTTCGTAACCACCGGTTGTAGAAATCAACCATCTGCATAACGAATAATTCATCGCCTTCTCCATGGAAAGTATGTGGCTGATCTTTATAGGTATAACACTCCACAGATTTTCCAAGTTCCCGCAAGCGTCGGCACAGGTCAAGCGACCAAGCCAGAGGTACATCCACATCATCTTCGCCATGATTGATGCTGACTGCGGCTTGAATTCGGTCCAGGTAATTTATGGGTGATATACGCTCAAAGGCTTCTTCTGTATAGCTCAATTCTTCTTTACCTTGCTGGCCGTTGGAGAAGTAATTTAAGATGCGCTCGAAATTCTTTTGCTCATCACCACTCATCACACCATAGAGCACAGCGGCACGCACATCCGGACTGACGGTGATCACCCGTGTTGATATTCCACCACCCATACTATGACCCCAGATACCGATATTTTTTGGATCTGCCAAATTGAGCGGTCCAGGTTTACCTCCTTGCTGCTTGACCAGGGCGACCAGATTCAAGGTGTCAATCGCCATGCCCACCCGGAAGAGGTTATCGCCATCATCTGAAGGCGGATATCCACGCAAATTGGGGTGTATCACCAAAAAACTTTCCCGGGCCAAAGCATCCGCATAGCGTGTAGTGTAGTCAATCGTATCGTAGATCTCCGGGTTTATATATCCATGTAATGCTATCACAACCGGGTAAGGTGGCTCGCCTTGTTTTGGGATATTCATAAACCCGTAGATAGTCAAATCTTCACTGGGGTAAGCGATCAAAGTACGCGTGAAGTAGCTGTTGACCGCTAATGTTTCTACGATCCGGATATTACCACCACCATAAGTCCGGGTGGACAAACTATCGATGGATAGACCTGCATACGGATCTGGAGTTGAAGTCCTAGTGGGCGTTGCTACTTTTGTGGATGTTGCCGAAGCAGCAATGGTTGGCGTGCTAGAGGGTATCATTGTCGGTGTTGCGCTGGGAATTTCCGTGTGAGTGATATCTACACTTGGTAATTCAATATTATCAAGTTGAACTTGATTACCCGCCGACTGAACTGACCCACAGGCTGTTACCAGGACTATTATGACTACATACGCGATGTTAAAGTGCAACTTATAGCTTGTTAAATTCATAAGACATACCACCAATAATAAGTTTCACTTGACCAACCAATAAAATAAGCCAATGATCTACCAACCCTAACCAATAACAAGTATATCCCTTTCCCTTTTCACACAGGAGACGGGAAAGGGATTCCTTCAACGCAAATCTCGTCCGCTATACCCAAGGATGTTTCGAGCGACGATCAAACGGTTGATCTGTCCGGTACCCTCGTAGATATCTGTGATCTTGGCATCGCGGAACCACTTCTCTAGCAAGTGATCACGGCTGTACCCGATTGGCCCCATGATTTCCACCGCTTTCTGGGTGATCTTAGTGACCACATCACCGGCACGAACTTTACTCATGGATGCTTCCAACGGGTTAGGCTTACGATTATCAGCCATCCACACCGCCTTGATGACCATCAACCAGGCAGAGCGCAGCATCACTTCCATATCGATCACATCACGTTCGATGCTGGTCAGTTTTTGGCGAGGTAATCCATAGCGGATAATTACGCCCTGTTGAGCAAGCATCTCCTTTAGCAATTCCAGCGTTGCTCGCGCCACTCCTACTCCGGTAGCCGCTACTAAGGGACGGGTTGCGTCGAAGGTCGCCATAGCCCCCTTGAACCCCCTGGTAGTTTTGACCTTCACCTCAGGGCTTCCTAGTATATTATCGAACGGGACCCGCGCATCCTGCATGACGATGGAAGCGGTATCGCTAGCGCGTATACCCATTTTATGCTCCAGCTTGGTCACACTGACACCAGGTGTATCCGCCTCAATGACAAAGGATCGCATTCCAGCTCGACCTGCGGAGGGATCAATAGTAGCCCATATCACTACGAGTCCATTGCCCTCTTCAAGAGACTTTTGTCCGGCAGTGACGAAAATCTTTTCCCCGTTGAGCACCCATTCGTTGGTATCATCATCCAGCACAGCTGTGGCGCGGATAGCGGATGTGTCGGAGCCAGCTTGGGGTTCTGTCATTGCCATGGCGCCAAAAGCGGGTTCTTTCTCAGCAAAACGAGCCAGGAACTTCGTCTTTTGCTCTGGGGTACCAGTAGCCTCGACGGCAGCTGCGCCTAACCCTCCACCGGGGGTAACCAGGTACAAACCCACATCACCCCAAGAGAGCATCTCCAGCATGAAAGCCAGTGACTGGTATCCAATCGGAGGACGTTTTTTCTCCGGCTCACCTTCTTTCTTTTTGCGCTCTTTCGGAGCTAACGAACCCGCACCGGTAGCACGCATCGCATGATGCATGAAATTGATATAATCCCAGGGGATTTCATGCTCATTCTCGTCAAAGTAACGTGCCACTGGTCGCATCATGTTTTCGGCCACAGTTTGCAAGGCGTATCCCTGCTGAAC
>DAOVXM010000070.1 GCA_030636125.1 Chloroflexota bacterium
AGATGTCCGACGGAGTCAGCCGCGGAAAAATGACCAAAGCAGTGATCTCTGGATAGTACGGTTTCTGGATCTCCCATATATCGTTTGAGGCGCGGTATATATCTGCCCTTCCCCGGTAAGCCTCAACCACCTTGTTCAACAATCCAATATCACACCCGATTTGTTTTCCCGAATTACATACCTGCCGGACTCCACTCTCACAAATGATATAAGCGGCTGCCTGGTTGGTGGACAAACTCTCTCGCGCTTCTTCAAGACTGCATTCCTTCAATTTAAGCTCTGTGATCTTGGTAAGCGCATCTTCGAACTCAGCCAGGTCCATACCCGCCACGACATGGTACCAGGTGTCCAGTTCCACGCCCGGGTCACCATAGCTGACAACCTGGGCGACAACGTGAGGCGCACCCATCTTCGCTAAAGCATTGGTCCGATTAGCCCCATCCAGCACAACGTAGCGATCTGTGCCAGGAATGGCAGCCACGATTGGTGGGCTCTTTAAGCGGCCTTCCTTACGGAGGCGTTCTTTTAACTTATCGACACGGCGCGGGTCGCTATCTTCATGGGTCACCAGCGAACTTGCCGGCAGCATGCGTAAATCGGGTAATACCCTGCTATCTCTCATCAACTTCTCCGGTAAAAATCATGATTAAGTGACTCAGGAATCATCCGGTCAACAGGTGTGCGTGGGAGTGTGTGCCCCCACGCACACCTGTTGACCGGTATTCTCCTTCCATGGAATGATAGGTAGAAATTAAATTCCTTTAGATAATCTACTTAAGATGGTAGTTTACCATGACCCTACTCAGTGGAGAGCCTGACCAATACCGACCTGAGCACATCCACAGCTCGAGCGTATTCAGCCAGGGAAATGTGCTCATGCGCGGTATGATCCAGAGAAGAATCCCCCGGACCATAAGCCACCACCGGGCAGCGCCAGACCGGAGCAACAATATTCAAGTCCGCAGTGCCGGTCTTAAGCACGAAACCAGGCTGGCCCCCACGGTTGCGAACACCTGCCAGGAAAGCCCTTACAAGGGGCGTATTTTTCTCGGAAAGATAGGCTGGAATGGCAAAGCCGGTTGGTTTCACAATGAAGCCTTCAGCAAGTTGACCCAACCGCTGGTACCATTCCTGTGGCGGCAATTCCAACGGCAAGCGGGCGTCTACCTGTAAGGAAGCCCATTCTTCAAAGCCATTTCCGCCGGAAGCTAACGCTTGTAAAGTTAGTAAAATCTGATCAAAAACACGCTGTTTTCCAGAATTAAAATCCCCAACCCACACCTGCAATCCCTCCCATACCTTAAAAGCACCCTCACAGGCGCTTTCTTCTCGACCTGCGCTATGTGTCATGGGACGACGGACAGTGATCTCAGCCCAGGCGCTTCCTTTATAACCTAAGGTAACCCGGTCCCAACGACTTGGCTCCCCAATGATGGCAAACTCGGGATGGTAATGAGATAGGACATAGCGAGCACCGGTCGAGTCTCGCTCCTCATCTACTGCGCCAATGACCACAAACTGCCAGCCCATTACCGGTTCTATCGAAGCTACAGCATCTACAAATGCAGCTAGTGGGCCTTTGGCATCCACTGCACCCCGGCCATACAAATTGTTTTTTTCAATACGGGTGGGGATATCGCCAGGGACAGTATCAATATGTCCCAACAAGACGATTTGTCTAGGGCCTCTACCGATCACACCTACTGCGTTTCCAGCCTGGTCCACAAACGCCTGAGAATAACCCAAATCCTGCATGCGCGCCACCAAGTATTCTACAGCCTGTTTCTCTTGCCCGGAGGGGCTATAGTGACTCAGCAAGCCTATTAAGGTATCTGGAACAGCGTTCTCCGTCACGACGATAAGACCTCTTGCAAGGCTTCAACGACTCGATCAAGCTGTTCCTTGCTGATAACCAGTGGAGGCAACAGCCGAATCACCGTCAATCCAGCCGGAAGTGCTAAAACACCTCGCTCCATTAACTCTTGCAAATAAGGAGCTACTTTCTGCTTGATCTCAATGCCCACCATCAGCCCCATCCCACGCACGTCTCGAATCAATGGCGAGCGAATGTCACGCAAACGTGCCAGCAGGTACGCACCTGATTGCGCAGCTCGTTCAGGGAGTCCTTCTTTTTCCAGCACGTCCAAAGCGGCTAGCGACGCAGCCGCGGCTAACGGATTGCCTCCAAAGGTTGAGCCGTGGATACCTGTAGGAATTTCACCCACCCGTTCACCAACCAACACCGCTCCCATTGGCACGCCGCCAGCGATGGATTTCGCCAGGCAGAGCAAATCGGGCTGAAGTCCATAATGCTCGAGGGCGAACATCTTGCCCGTACGCCCAAAACCGGTCTGCACTTCGTCCAGGATGAACATAGACCCTTGTTTTCGGCAGACGGCCTGCGCTCCGTGCAAAAACTCGGCACTGCCAAGGTGTACTCCGCCTTCTCCCTGCACGACTTCCAGGATGACCGCTGCGGTATCCTCAGTGACAGCCCGGTCGAGTTTTTCCAAGTTGTTATATGCGACATGGCTGAAACCAGGCACCAGCGGTTCAAAGGGCTGGCGGTAACGCTTGTTCCAGGTGGCGGAAAGCGCGCCGAAAGTGCGCCCGTGAAATGCACGCATGGCTGCCACGATCTCAGTACGACCGGTACTGACACGGGCAAATTTGATAGCTGCTTCCACAGCTTCAGTTCCGGAATTGCACAAGAAAACTCGCCATAGGCCGGGAAGCAAAGCTGTCAGGCGAGCTGTTAAGGTAGCGCGGGCATCGTTATAGAACATCTCCGGGCAAGATATCAAGGTCTGTGCCTGGACCGCAATCGCCTCAGCGATCGCGGGATGAGCGTGACCCAAATTCGCCACTCCCTGACCGCCGACACAATCAATATACTCGCGCCCTTGTTCGTCGTAAAGTAAAGCTCCACTCCCTCGCACAAGGACAATATTACGCTTGGCATACACGCCAGCCGCGTGTTGGTTTTCAATTTCCAAGAAATTTTTCATATTTTGTCTCAAGAGATCAACGTGCCATTTCCTACCAATGCGTTCGAAATTGGGTTAGCGATGCGCCCGTCGGCAATGATAACCTGGCTAACCCCACCTTCTAGCGCTTCGCCTGCACCCAGCACTTTTTTCTTCATCCGGCCCGCGGCGTAACCCAATGCTTCTTCCAGATAAGCGCTCGGTAATGAATGGATCAAAGTGCTCTCGTCAGGAAAGTCGCGCATTAGACCAGCAACTGCGGTAAGTAATAACAGAGTCTCAGCATGCAAGGCCGAGGCGACCATAGCTGCTGCCCGGTCCGCGTCTACATTTAACGCTTCACCAGCGGAACTAACTGCCAGAGGAGCTATGACAGGGATGTAACCTGCTTCCAACAAGGATATCAGCAAACGAGTATTGATTTTATCGATCTTACCGGTGAAATCATCCCGTACAATTTTTTGCTTGCCGTTCTCAACGCTTCGAATGGCAGCCTTGCGCGTGGCCTCTATCAGGCGTCCATCCAGACCACTCATACCAAGCGCGTTCACCCCCAAGCTTTGCAGTTGCGCTACTAAGAAGGTATTAACTTTGCCGTTGACCGCCATGCTGAAAATTTCCAAGGTATGCCGGTCCGTGTAGCGCGAGGTATAACCAGAAGGTGAAGTTATAAAGCGGGGTGGATAACCAAGCGCTTCCCCAAGGCCGTTAGCCTCCGCTGAGCCTCCATGTACAATAACCAAACGATAGCCCCGAGTTATCAGGTCAGCCGCATCTTCACAGATAGATGAGTAGTCCACGCCCTCAGTACCTCCAACCTTGACTACAATCATTGATAATGAGTGAGGAACTTGAGAAAGATTGTCGTTCATTATTAGCCTTAAAACCTCAATCTAGTGTTCCGTCAAATGTGATTGTTAAGAAAGAATAGATCGTCAACGGAACACTTTAAGTTTTGTCACCCGGATATCGAAGGAAACTTTCACCCTTGACAAAGCACTAGGGGGATTATTGCATATAACTTCACTAACGCTTCTAATTCCTTGCCATGAGAATGATGGTTCCTGCGCTTATACCGGATGGAGCCCAGGAAACTCCAACCCCAAGGTCTCGTCAAAACCGAGCATCAAATTCATGCACTGCACTGCCGAGCCAGAGGCGCCCTTCATCAGGTTATCAATTGCACAGATGGAGACGATATGACCAGTTTCCGTGTCCAGATCAAAGCCCAAGTCAGCATAATTCGAACCGGCCAAAATCTTGGGCTCGGGCACCCGATAGACACCACGGCGTTCTTTCACAACTCGAAGAAAGGGGTTGTCGCTGGCCAACTTGCGGTAGGCTTTCCAAAGATCCCCCAGAGAAACGCCAGGGCGGACCGTCCCATGGGCTGTGGCTAAAGCGCCGCGCACCAGGTCAACTGAAGTCATGGTCAGTGAAATATTGTGGAGGCCTAGTTCCTGAACCACCTCAGCGGTGTGCCGATGTCCAAAAGGGGAGAAAGTACGCACCACCCTGCTCCGTTCCGGGTGATGTGTCCCAGGGTTAACCTCTGCTCCGCTTTCTGATGAGCCCACTTTAATTTCTAGGATGACAGGTTGCTCTCCATCCAACAGGCCTGACTCGACCAATGGCAGTAAACACAAGATGCTGGCGGTAGCATTACAGCCAACACCACTAACATAATTTGCGCTACCCAATTCCTCACGGTGCAATTCAGGCAAACCATAAACAAAGCGCTGCAACCATTGGGGGGTAGCATGCGGCGAACCGTACCAGGCCTCATAATTTTGAGAGTTACGTAAACGAAAATCTGCGGATAGGTCGATAAGGTAATCGGCAATGCCAGCATAGTACTCAATCTTGTGCTGCGCCTGTCCATGGGGCATTGCCAGGAAGAGCACCTCAACCGGCTCGAGCTGATCAGGGTCGCTGAATTTTAAGTTTGTTTGTTTACGAAGGTTGGGATGCACCTGATAAACATATTGACCAAGATACTTACGTGAGGTCACCTGGACCACATTAATTTCCGAATGCGCGATTAGTAGGCGCAGCAATTCGCCTCCCGTGTAACCTGAGCCACCAACAATAGCTGCGGATATCATAAGGGCCTCCTTTACACCCCTCCCTTGGCCACCGCAACCACATATTCAACCATCAAATCGGCTATGTCAATCCCGGTGACAGGTTGAGTTGTGTGAAATTCCATGGTGTGATTGATTTCGTTGACCAAATAGCCGCGTTCTGGATGTTCTATAACATCTACCGCAAGCACACCACCGCCTACAGCCTGAGCCGCTTTTGAGCAAACTTCCTCAAGCTCTGGTGTAAGCTGGCAGATTTCTCCCTCACCGCCTCGAGCGGTATTCGTTATCCAGTGTGGTGACTTTCGGTATACAGCAGTAACGGTTTTATCGCCTATGACAATTGCGCGGATATCCCTCCCAGGCTTCTCGATATATTCTTGAATGTAGAATATGGAGTGCTGGACAGAACCTAAGACGGCTTTGTGCTCGAGGATGGCTTCAGCAGCATCCCGATCGTTGATTTTAGCCAAGAGACGACCCCATGAACCGACCACAGGTTTGAGCACCACCGGATATCCCATCTGCTCAATCACCTTTAATGCCGATTCGGGGGTAAAAGCGATCACGTTGCGCGGTTGGGGGACGCCAGCCTTGCATAAAACAGCGCTGGTTGTCAGTTTATCACCACAAGCCTCAGCCACTGAGACTGTATTGACAGTCGGGACTCCCCAGGCATCCAAAACACGCAATGCGTACAGCCCATTCGTGTAACTGATGCTGCGCTCTAAGATAGCATCGTACTGGCACCAGGGATCAGGGTTATCCAGGTCAAAGAAGGCGCGCCGGCTATCCAGGCGCTCGTAATCCAGCCCACGGCGTTCCAAGGCCGCGAAGATCCACTTCTCTTCCACACGCACACGTGAGTAGAGTACACCAATGCGCAACCTTTTTTTTATAGGGTAGATCACTCGCCCCAATCCTCCTCTACCATCGGGGCAAGCTCTACCGTTGCGGGCGCCAACGAGGTGACTTCCAAGTCCACGCCGCAATCAGAACACACCATGATTTCATTCACTTCAACGTCACTCGCTAACTCGAGTTCAGCAACACATTCGGGACAAGTTACATTAGCCATAAAAATTCTCCTTTTTGTGAAATGGTGATAAATTGGCTACTCTATCACGGTTGTTGATCAGCAACCAACAAATCGCCAGCCTGTTGCAGTTGGACCTGGACGGCTTCTAGAGCAGTGCCTCCTAAAACATTACGCCTGGACACACTTTGTGCAGGATTAAACACTTCAAAAACATCCGCCTTAAAGATGGGGGTTAGCGAATGAAAATCTGCCAGGCTGAGCGCGTCGAGAGATTTTCCCTGTTCCGCAGCCAGTTGTACCAATCGACCTGCCAGTTCGTGGGCTTCACGGAAGGGTATACCCCTTTCAACCAAATAATCCGCCAGGTCAGTGGCCATCATGCTGGGGTCAATGCAAGCCTTCATCCTTTCGGAGTGGACGATAAGGGTTCTGATAGCGCCAGTCAGGACAGGTAATACCGCACTCAGCGTATCGTAAGCGTTGAAAAGAGGTATTTTATCTTCTTGCAAATCTTTGTCGTAAGTAGATGGTAAACCCTTAAGTGTGGCCATCAAACCTGTGAGAGAACCTAAGAGACTACCCGCCTTACCGCGCGTCAGTTCCATAACATCTGGGTTCTTCTTCTGGGGCATTAAACTGGACCCCGTTGCGTATGAATCGGAAAGCTCGAAGAATCCAAACTCTGCGCTTGAGAACAGGATAATAGTCTCAGCCAATTTGCTCAGATGGATACCAACCAGCGCAGTGCAAAAAAGAAACTCCGCTACAAAATCGCGATCGGAGACCGCGTCCAGGCTGTTGGGTGAGGGCTCTGCGAAGCCCAATTCGTTGGCCAAGGTGATGCGGTCGATGGGGAAAGCTGTACCCGCCAAAGCCCCTGACCCCAGGGGCATGATCGCGGTGCGGGTTGATAATTCGTCCAGGCGTTGGCGGTCACGCTGCAATGGCCAGAAATGGGACAACCACCAATGGCTCAACAGAATAGGCTGAGCACGTTGCATGTGGGTGTAGCCCGGAATAAGAATTTCCATGTCGGTCCTGGCACGCTCCACCAAAATGGTCTGCAAGTCAGCTATAGCCTCATCCAATTTAACCAAGTGTCCTAACAACCACAGGCGAAGGTCGCTGGCAACCTGTTCATTGCGGCTGCGGCCAGTGTGCAATTTTCCCGCTAGTGGTCCAATGATCTCCCCAAGGCGCCGTTCAACAGCAGTGTGGATATCTTCATCGCTGTCTTGGAGAATAAAGTCGCCATGTTTATATTCGTTAGCTATTTTTCTTAACCCAGCACGTATTTGCGTGCACTCACCTTCGGTAAGCACACCAGCTTTTTCTAACGCCTTGGCCCAAGCCAGACTGGCGTCCACATCCTGCATCGCCAGGCGCTGATCGAAGCCTATCGATGCATTTAATGCCCATGCAGCAGGGTCAAGCTTTCCGGTAAAACGACCTCCCCACATTTTCACAACAAATCCTCCAATTGATTGGTTGAATAGTCGACCATACCCAATAAGCAAATCATTAAGTAATTTGCGGAATGAATTTTAAAATAAATCTGGTGTCAAAACCGCAAATTACTTTTAGCAAATGCCGGGTTGGCGTTTTTATATTCAAGTTACTTTCCGGCATTTGCATATCTGTCTCCCGTGCATAATTACATCTCAGTCCCGTTTGAAGCGCGAATAGTCCGGTTTGGGCATATTCAACCCCGAAACTGGCAATCCATTTAGGGCGCGAACCTGCAATGGCAAGCCGTATAAACGGATAAACCCTTCAGCATCTGACTGGTCGTAAACATCTTCTTGACCAAAAGTAGCAAAGTCCTCACGGTATAGACTGAATTCGCTTTTGCGCCCCACTGGAATTACATTACCTTTATACAGTTTAAGCCTCACCATACCGGTAACCGGTCCCTGGGTGCTGCCAACAAAAGCATCCAATGCCTCACGCAGAGGAGAAAACCACATGCCATTGTAGACCAGCTCGGCGTATTTCAAAGCAACCAGGTCTTTGAAGCTGATGGTATCTCTATCCAGCACTAACGACTCCAGCTCACTATGAGCTGCCATCAGTATCGTGCCGCCAGGGGTCTCATATACACCGTGAGATTTCATCCCTACCAGGCGACCTTCAACCATATCAGCCCGGCCAATACCGTACGTACCGCCGATGGCGTTCAAGCATTCCACTAGTTTAGCCGGGGACATCTTTTCTCCATTGACGGCAACCGGTGTACCTGACTCAAAGGTAATCTCAACATATTCAGCCTTATCCGGGGCACTCTCTGGGGAGGTGCTGAGCAGGTACATACTCTCACTCGGCTCCTGCCAAGGATCTTCCAAGGGTCCGCCTTCGTGCGAGAGGTGCCAAAGATTACGGTCCCGGCTGTAAATTGACTTTGTCGTCGCGGTCACAGGTATATTACGAGCATTGGCGTAAACGATGGCATCTTCGCGTGAGCGGATATCCCACTCGCGCCAGGGGGCGATCACCTTAAGGCGCGGGTCAAGAGCAGTGTAGGTCAACTCAAAACGCACCTGGTCGTTCCCTTTGCCGGTCGCACCATGAGCTACGGCATCGGCCCCAACCTCGTGGGCTACTTCGACCTGATGTTTGGCTATTAGAGGCCGGGCAGTAGACGTCCCGAGCAAATACTGTCTTTCGTACTTTGCTCCAGCGCGCAAGACTGGAAACAGATAATCTCCGGCGAATTCTTCGCGCATATCATGGATGATGAATTGGCTAGCCCCACTTTTCAAAGCCTTTTCCTCCAATCCATTCAGCTCATCATCCTGTCCCACGTCGGCAGTAAAGCAGACTACTTCACAACCATAATTCTCCTTTAACCATGGCACAATGATCGAAGTATCTAATCCCCCTGAATAAGCCAGCACAACTTTATTAATGGATGATTTAATCATATTTTCCTCCAAATTAAACTTGCTTCAGTTTTGTAGTGTTCCGTCAAATGTGATTGTTTAGTAAGAATAGATCGTGGACGGAACACTTTAAGCTTTGTCAAGGGTGTATTAACCCGGATATCATA
>DAOVXM010000282.1 GCA_030636125.1 Chloroflexota bacterium
CAGGGAAATTATCACGAGAATAAGGTGAGCTTTACATTTTTGACTCCTTTTTGGAACGTAAAGCCATAAAACTATACTTTGCCGAATGGACAGAGTATTCCAAAAAACTGGGGGATATGTCCTCCCCAGATGGGGGAGTGGATTGATGATTAAGGTTGGGGATTTCATAATAAAATCAGCAAGGCTGCTGCCCTGCTGTTTTTAGAGCGGGTGATGGGACTCGAACCCATGAATGGTAGCTTGGGAAGCTACTGCCTTACCACTTGGCTACACCCGCTTGGGTGACTAGGATTATAGCCATCCCTAACCTGGATGTCAAGGATAGTAGGTCTGACCTATAATCTTTGAAATATTGTGAAATTCCATTCAAATGCGATGTGCCTAAAAGGCGCCCTCACCACGCAATACGACGCCAACTGTTTTGATTAATATCAATAAATCCAGGAAAACCGAATAATTGTACACATAGTACAGATCATCTTCCGTGTGCAGGTGCATAGGTTTATCACTGCGTCCATTGACCTGCCACCAACCAGTGAGACCCTGGGGAACGGTAAAACGCTTGCGTTGCCAGGGTTCGTATTTATCTACTAAGTATGGTAGTTCAGGTCGTGGTCCCACCATGCTCATGTCACCTTTTAGTATGTTGAAAACCTGGGGTAGCTCATCGAAGCTCATCTTGCGCAGAAAATGGCCGACCCGGGTGACACGCGGATCATTAGCCTGCTTGTGAATCAGTTGTCCTTGATCGTCGATGGTTTCGATCTTGACTCGCAATGTTTCTGCATCAGGTACCATGGTTCGGAATTTGAGCATCTCGAATAATCGGCCATTCTCACCCACTCGTGGCTGGCGGAAGATGACCGGTCCCCGGTCTTCTAGTTTGATAGCCACGGCGATGGCACCCATTAAGATTATATTGAACGGCAGAAAGAATAATGTGAAAACAAGATCGAAGGCGCGCTTGATCATGCGCTGGTGATCGGTCAAGGTTGGTGCCCTCAGATCGATCATGGGGATGCCGGCGAACTCTTCAAAACTGGTTTTGTGCAGCGCAAGGTTAAAGTAGTCCGGAATCACCCAAACCTTCACAGGGAGTGTATTAATCTCAGAAACCATGTTGAAAACTTGATTATAGGCACTCGGTGGTAGGGCGATAACTATTTCATCAATATTGTGTTCAAGGATGATTTCTTGGGCATTATCGAGTGATCCGAGGATATCCGGGTGGTTAGCCCGTTTATTTGGATCGTCGTCTAAGAATCCGAGGACTTGTAAACCTAGCACCTGATATGCACGGATTTGTTTTTCGAGATCGCGCCCTAGCTCTCCTGCTCCGATAATAAGCACGTTCGTGGATTGAACATTTCTTAATATTCCCAAATGGTAAGAAAGCCGGTACGCCAGCCTCCAGAGTACCAGTAGGAGAAATGCAAGTAGGGCAAAAGAAAGAAAAAGAAAACGGGATAAATCACGATAGCTGAAGAAGAGGATGCCAGCCAAGCCGATCATTGCTAACGTGGATCCAACAGTAAGGCTGGTAAGCTCTTTCCAGAATCTCAAATTTCGGCGACCATCATAAACCGAGGCGAGGAATAGGATGAGGACCCACAACAAACTGAACAGCGGGTAGAGTGTTATAGGAATACGGTAAGGTCCAGGGATAAAAGCAATAAAAGGAAACATGCTCAGCGCAGGGCGCAGATTGGTAGTCATCACCAATGATAGGGCAATCAAGACTGCATCTAAACAGATGCTGAATACAGCGAAATCAATAGAAAATCTACGTAACATGTTATTGTCGGTGGCGTGAGTATTTGTTAAACCGCTCTCTGATTACACTTAATATAAAGCGAGGATTACCCAGTAGATATCTCTTCCAAAGTCGACCTGGTTCAACGATCAATCTTCCCAACCACTCTAAGCCGTGCTCAGTCATCCAGTTTGGAGCCCGGGGCATATCATCAGCGAGGTAGTCAAATAAAGCTCCTACGGGTAAGGCAACCCTGGCGTCAATCTGCTCCCAGTTTTCTTTGATCCACCGCTCCTGGAGGGGCATACCAAAGCCAACCACGAGAATGTCCGCTTTGGATTGGTTAATATCTTGGATAATGGCTTCGTTCCCTGGACTATCTGGTGTTTTCTCGAAATAGCCATGCTGCACTCCAACAATATTTAATTTTGGAAGTAAAATCTTTAAACGATTGGCAGCTATCTCAGCAATACCAGGGCGTGCACCTAAAAAGTAAAGCGAAAATCCTTCCCGGGCGCAGCTCTCCGCCAGTTGCGGAAACCAATCAGGAGGCGTGAAGCGTTCTGGTATCTCCGCTCCCAAAAATCGTGCACTCCATTTGATGCCAAAGCCATCACAGTAAGTTAAATCAGCCTGGTTCAAGAAATCTCGAAACCAGGGAATGTCTTGGGCGATGTTGAGGGCATGAACATTAACATAAGCGATGATAGCTTTCTGCCTTTGAATGATGGTTTGGAGGATATAATCAATCACCGCCTCAACCGGAAGTGTGTTAATGGTAACCCCAAGGAGGCTGACAGTTTCGCCTCCCTGAACATAACCCCGTCTTTTATAATTGTCAATTGGATATTGAGCCATAGACCTGGTTAGCCCCAATAAATAACATCAGGTGCTTGAAAGTCTGGTAAACTTTTTTGAAGTATAACGCGAAAATGGTCAATTCAGTAACAAAGTCTAATGTGTCTCTGGGAACTTCTCTGGAAGAAGGTAAGGGTTTTGAATGTATTCGACTTGGAGTATCTGTCCGAGGTTAATCGACGAATTGTCGTTAAAAAAATATTGAGCGAGAGGATAACATGTCTGAGATTATAAAATATATGTCCGTGGCTGAAATGGTAGCCATCGAAAAAGAAGCTGACGCCAGTGGGCATAGTTACGCACAAATGATGGAGCATGCCGGCCTTGGGCTGGCAGAAGCAATAATAGAATATTATGATCACTTATCAGATGAGGGTATCATCGGCTTGGTTGGATCAGGTAATAACGGTGGCGATACGCTGGTGGCACTGGCTCATCTGAGTGAGTGGGGTTGGCGGGCAAGTGCTTACATTGTGCGACCGCGGCCGAGCGATGACCCTTTGGTAGAGCGTCTATCTCAAGCTGGTGGGGAGGTCTACAGGATCGAAGAAGATGCTGACTTCCAGCGTCTGGGTGAATTGTTGGCACGCCGTGCCGTATTCATGGATGGGGTACTGGGAACGGGCATACGTCTACCTTTGAGGGGAGAAGTTGCTGAAGTTTTAGAGTTTACTCGCCGCGCGTTGGGAGAAAAAGATGAATCCCACGTTGTTGCAGTCGATTGTCCATCCGGTGTAGATTGTGATACTGGTGAGCGCGCTACAGAGTGTATCCCCGCAGAAATCACAGTGACAATGGCTGCCATCAAGCGTGGGCTTTTGATGTTTCCGGCAGCTGAACTGGTGGGAGAGATACGAGTGGTAGGTATCGGACTTGGAGAGGGGGGTGAATATCCTCAAGCATGGCATAAAGTTAAACGGTTTGTGCCGGATCGTGAATGGGTGCGTCAATATTTGCCCGCGCGACCCTTATTTGCCCATAAAGGCACCTTTGGCACCGCTTTGGTAGTAGCAGGTTCGATAAATTATACTGGTGCGGCTCTACTTGCCGGCGAGGCGGCGTACCGGATAGGTGCTGGTTTGGTAACTCTTGCCGTTCCACGTCCTTTGCATACTTCGCTAGCTGGACTATTCCCGGAGGCGACCTGGCTACCTTTACCGCATGAGCTGGGAGTAATTGCCGCTGAGGCGGCTGAAGATGTCAAAGATAACCTTGAGCGTGTCACTGCTGTACTAATAGGTCCAGGATTTGGTCTGAAAGCAACGACCTTAGCTTTTATGGAGCGTCTTTTGCCCAAGGATGGTGGGAGGCTACCACCTGCTGTTATAGACGCCGATGGTTTGAAATTGCTGGCTCGTTTGGAAGATTGGGAAACGCGCCTCGACTCTCTGGCAGTGCTAACACCTCATCCCGGAGAGATGTCTGTCCTAACTGGATTATCTACAGAAGTGATCCAAGCGAATCGCGTAGAAGTTGCTGAGCGTTTTGCTCGGGAATGGGGTCACGTCCTGGTTTTGAAAGGTGCATTTACTGTGATCGCGGCACCTGATGGAAGTATAGCAGTGCTCCCAATCGCATCCCCTGGTTTGGCCCGGGCAGGTACAGGGGATGTGCTGGCGGGAATTATTGTAGGGTTACGCGCCCAAGGTATGGATGCATTTCAGGCGGCAGTGGCAGGTGCCTGGATCCACGCGGAGGCAGGTTTACGTGCGGTGGATGCTATGGGAAGTTCAGCTGCTGTATTGGCAGGAGATGTATTGATGGGGGTAATCGATGTATTGGCTGACTTAGAGTAGGCGATATATCCTCCCTTAAAAATTAGACCCCATTCATATCACACGAATGGGGTTTATTCTCAAAAATTATTATTCTCGGTTCATTCTTCTGCAGCCACTTCGTCCTGCGAGCTGCTGGTTGTTTCAGTAGGTCCAACCTCCACCGTTGTTGCTACTGTGCCAGGCTTACTGGCACCAGTTTTTTGCCCTAAATCGGATACTTTTATTTTTGTTTCATCAGCAAGTTCCTCGACTCGGGTATAGTAATCATCATAAGTTACTGATGCTTTATCTTTC
>DAOVXM010000370.1 GCA_030636125.1 Chloroflexota bacterium
ACCCGGCAGATGATACATAACCAACAACCTGACTGCACACTTAAGGATGCATTTGACGCGATATTTTACTCATCGCTTGGCCTGGTAGAGAGCAATCTTGTCCAGGTCTTCGATCAATTTTACGAAGAAATCTATCCATCACTTAAAAAATATACCAAACCCAAACCCGATGCTATACGCTTTGTGCAAGGTGCTTTTGAAAAAGGCCACCGGGTTGCCATTGCTACAAACCCGCTCTTTCCTTACACTGCCATTGCCCAACGTTTAGATTGGGCTGGTCTTCCGCCGGAAAAATATCCTTTTGCAATTATTCCATCTTACGAAACGCTCCATTTCACCAAGCCCAATCCAGCCTATATAGCTGAAGTTCTCGCCCTTCTTGGTTGGCCAGAAGATCCAGCGATCATGGTTGGAGATAGCCTCGAAAATGACATATCACCCGCTAATACTCTTGGAATAGCCTCTTACTGGATCTCCGATATTGAAAATCCTACACAAGATGATAAAACAACTCCAGTTGAGGCAGGCGACTTCAATCAGCTCCAAGAGTGGCTAAAGTTATTTAATACAGATTTTGAACCCGATTTTAATAATCCACTTGCTTTGCTAGCGATCCTGCGCTCTACACCGGCAGCCTTGAGCATCCTCTGCCAGGAATCGAGAATTTCCGCTTGGACAAAACGTCCTCAACCTGAAGAATGGTGCCAGACAGAAATTCTCTGTCACTTGCGAGACGTAGAAGTGGAGGTGAACTTGCCCAGGCTACGCCAACTTCTCCAAGATTCAAACCCTTTTATCCCCGGCATGGACACAGATCCCTGGGCTGATGAAAGAGGCTATATCCAGCAAGATGGTTCGCTAGCGCTGCAAGCATTCATAACTTCTCGTATCCAGACTCTCGATTTATTAGCCAATCTATCCCCCGAAGATTGGGACAGCCCAGCTCGTCACGCCATTTTCGGCCCTACTAACCTAACGGAACTGGTCAGCATCATGGCAGGACACGATCAGTTGCACATCCGTCAATTATTCCAGCTTATCCATAATCCGTCATAACCGGTAATATTTCTGGTAAAATCCTTATTACGCCTCTTGTCCCCAGAAACAATGGAAAACTAAGTTGCCCTCCCTGACCAATATACACAGGCGATTAAGTCCAGAACGATTCTCAAGAGGTAGTGTTATATATGATGAAATTGTTCAGGCTTAAGCCTTCCAAGATGGCAATCTCGGAAATTGATAAGCGTTCCGATTCTCTCATCAAGGCTGAGCGAGGACTATGTGACTGAACGTCTTAGGAGGATTTTATGCGTAAACGTGTAGTAATCACCGGTATGGGATGCATCAGCCCGGTCGGGAACGATGTTTCCACAATGTGGAATAACATCACAGCCGGAAAATCCGGCGCCGGATTCATCACAAACTACGACTCAACTGAATATAAGGTAAAAATCGGTGCAGAGGTGAAAGATTTTGACGGCGCCGCGCTCTACGGCAGAAAAGAAGCCAGACGAATGGATCGTTTCACTCAATTTGCCTTGGCAGCCGCTGAAGAAGCCAAGCAAGACGCAGGTTTGGAAATTAATGATGGGAACCGCGACCGTATTGGGGTTATCGTCGGTTCAGGTATTGGTGGTCTGGGAACGCTAACCGAACAAATGATCATCACTCTCGAACGCGGTCCTGGTCGGGTGAGTCCTTTTACGGTTCCGATGATGATACCCGATTCTGCTGCCAGCACGATCGCTCTTCGTTTTGGGGCGCGTGGCCCCAACATGGCAGTATCCACCGCCTGTGCATCAGGTACGAACGCTATTGGCGAAGCTACCGAGGTCATCCGCCGTGACCAGGCCGATGTGATGATAACCGGAGGTAGCGAAGCGACCGTCCACCAGCTCGCCATGGCGGCGCTAAGCGTCATGACCGCACTTTCTACTCGGAATGATGAACCCCTACGTGCCTCCCGTCCCTTTGACCTCGACCGGGATGGTTTCGTCATGGGTGAAGGCTCAGCGGTAATAGTGTTGGAAGAATTGGAATACGCCAAAGCTCGTGGAGCGCGTATTCTGGCCGAATTAACCGGTTACGGCACAAATAATGACGCTTATCATATAACCGCTCCAGCCGAAGATGGGGCCGGTGCATCTTTATGTATGCAAATTGCATTAAATGATGCGGGGGTAAACACGACCGATATCGATTATATTAACGCCCACGGCACCAGTACATTTCTCAATGATCTAAGTGAGACCGCTGCCATTAAGACTGTCTTTGGCGAACGAGCCTACGATATCCCAGTATCCTCCATCAAATCAATGACCGGACACATGCTTGGCGCATCTGGCGGGTTAGAAGCCGTGGTCTGTGTAAAAGCACTCCAATCTAACCTCTTACCCCCTACCATCAACTACGAGACTCCGGATCCAGCATGCGATCTAGATTATGTGCCAAATACCGCGCGTCCGTCTAGTCTAACTAATGTTATGTCCAATTCCTTTGGCTTTGGTGGTCACAATGCCACACTAATAATTAGTCGCTACACTGAGGATGGTTCTTAATGCGTTATGCACACATCACCGGCTGGGGGATGTCGGTACCAGAAAAAGTATTGACGAATCACGACATCGCCCAAATGGTTGACACGGATGACGATTGGATCATCTCGCGCACTGGCATTCGAGAACGGCGTATTGCTAATGATGATGAAACCACCGCCTCACTTGCAACAGAGGCTTCTTGGGAAGCGCTAAACATGGCCAATTTAAGACCTGGCGATTTGGATTTGATCATCGTTGCTACCTCTTCGCCAGAATATCTCTTCCCTGCAACAGCATGCCTGGTACAAGACAGGATCGGTGCAAACAAGGCTGGAGCTTTTGATCTGTCTGCAGCATGCAGTGGGTTTATCTACGGTTTAGACATAGCTACTCAGGCAATCCGTTCAGGCTCTATAAACAACGCACTGATCATTGGGTCAGAGACACTCTCACGGTTTCTAAACTGGAAAGATCGTAACACCTGCATTCTATTTGGAGACGGTGCTGGGGCGTTTGTACTACAAGCCGGTGAGGAGCCCGGTGGTATGCTTTCTACAATTATGCGCTCTGATGGTTCCGGAGGTGACTTGCTGTCAATTCCAGCCGGTGGCAGCCGTTTACCAACCAGCCCTGATACAGTATCGCAGGACATGCATTATATTCAAATGAACGGCCGTGAGGTATTTCGCTTTGCCACCAAGGTTATGGCTCAAGCCACAAAAGATTCGGTTGAAGAAGCGAACCTCTCCATCGACGATATTAACCTCATCATTCCACACCAAGCCAACAAACGCATCATCGAAGCCGCCATGCGCGGGTTAAATATACCTAATGAGCGCGTAGTAATAAATGTTGAATGCTATGGCAATACATCCACTGCCTCAATCCCAATCGCCACCTGCGAAGCTTACAACCAAGGACGGCTGCAACCAGGAGATAATATTGTATTCGTAGGCTTTGGAGGAGGTCTAACCTGGGGAGCAGCAGTCGCCCAATGGAGCGGACCATCCCCGGTCCGGTTCAAGGTGCCTCCAAAGAGCTACCAAATCTGGGCAAAAGTGCGCTCCTTCCTACTGCGTTTAGTGCGACGTATCGAGGGCATGATCTGGGGACGATCCCCATAACACTGATTATGGCATATGTGGAAGTGCGTCCTTTGAGCTCAGTTTCACATAAACCAGCCAATTCCTTAAGTAATTTGCGGAATGAATTTTAAAATAAACCTGATGTCAAAACCGCAAATTACTTTTAGCAAATGCCGGATTGGCTTTTTTTATATTCAAGTTACTTTCCGGCATTTGCATAAACCCAAGGGCTTGTTTTCACAAACTTTACGAAACACACCTGGGATACCAAACCTGAGAACCTTTCGGATCTATCTTCGTTTACTGCTGAAGCCTAATAAGAATGATATGTCTTAAGAAATCGTTCTATTAT
>DAOVXM010000262.1 GCA_030636125.1 Chloroflexota bacterium
ATAATAGAACGATTTCTTAAGACATATCATTCTTATTAGGCTTCAGCAGTAAACGAAGATAGATCCGAAAGGTTCTCAGGTTTGGTATCCCAGGTGTGTTTCGTAAAGTTTGTGAAAACAAGCCCTTGGGTTTATGCAAATACCGGAAAGTAACTTGAATATAAAAAAAGCCAATCCGGCATTTGCTAAAAGTAATTTGCGGTTTTGACACCAGATTTATTTTAAAATTCATTCCGCAAATTACTTACCATTAACCTCTCGGGTCTTTCTTTTAATTGAGTTGAAAAGGAGAGATGGGGCATGAGCAAAGTCTATCTGCACCGGGCAGGGTTCCCCGACAAGCTGTTGGGACGTGTGGAAGAGAACGGTGAGGTGTACCGTTCAGATCCTGGTATCGATGACCGCATCGGGCATGTTGACCTGGATACGGGCAAGGTCTACCGGCGAAAATTCGGGCCAGATGAATATGTGGGTCGCGTTGAGCTAGACAGCGGCAAAGTGTATCGGCATGTCCCCGCCGATTTTGATGATTATCTGGGAAAAGTGGAAGATAATGGTGAGATGTATTACCATAAAGCGCTTTTACCGGACGACTATATGGGCAAAATACGTGATTTGATCTCCTACGCCCATGCGGGGGCAGCTTTCTTATTGCTGGTTTACCCGGCCCATGAGGCCAGATAGATACCGCGCCTATCAGGTTATAGATTTGCTAGAGGGTAATGCAGGTTCCCTCCTCTTAATATGGAGAAGTATATGAGTACAGAGATAAACGGCCCTGTCAAAGATGTAAATAAACCTCAAAGTATGCTTAAGCGAGTCGCCAAGGTGCTGGGAGTGCTTATCCTGGCCATTCTGGTAATCATTATCCTCCTGGGTCTTATCCCCATATCCACAAAGCCACTCGAATCGGACCCTGACCCTGCTGAGGATTATGATGAGGCGTTATGGCGCTTCGAAGCGATACAGGCAGGCGAGAATGGTAAAGTGGATGAAGTCAGTGCCTCCAGGTTGATGACGCACGGGGAGCAGATGGACAAGGTGTACGTGCTGATCCACGGCTGGACGAATTCGCCGCGCCAGTTCGTTGAATTAGGCGAGCTGCTCTTCGAGCGGGGGCATAATGTCTTGATCTTAAGGATGCCTCACCATGGCTTTCCAAGCGGCAGCGTGGGCGAACTGAGAAATGTAACCCCCGAGAATTTGAGCGCTTATGGCGACCAGAACATCGATATCGCCGCGGGTCTTGGCGAGCAGGTGGAGGTCATCGGTTTGTCGGTGGGTGGATCTGGTGACCTCCTGGATTGCCCAAAACCGGCCCGACGTAACGCGTGCAATGCTGATCTCGCCCATGTTCGGGCTCGATCATTTGCCGGCCTTTGTGGACACCTTTTTAATGAATCTTTTTGTTAGGGTGCCCAATATCAATCTCATCGATCCGGAGGAGCCATACCGCGAGCATGTCTATCGTGGGCAATCGACGCGCGGCGTGGCGCAGGCGATGCGATTTGGAGAATCCGTATTCGAGCAGGCTCGTAGTTCTGGCCCGGCGGTTTCCAATATCCTGGTTGTGACGAACGACAATGACAGCACCGTCGATAACAGCCATACGGAGGATTTGGCCGATATTTGGGAGAAGTCGGGCGCGGCGATTGTGCGTTATGTGTTTCCCGCTGCGCTCGGTCTGCCGCATAACTCGATTGATGTGTCGGAGCCGGGTACGGACACCGACCTGGTTTATGCACAAATTCTCGAACTGCTGGGTGAAGAGCCGCCATAGAGGACTCGGAGGATGCCCTGAATCGCTATGAATAAATTCATAGGTTAGGTAATCTCAAACCTGCTGAAGCAGGTTCCATTGGGAACGCTAAACATGCTTTAGCAGGTAAACATGCTTTAGCATGTTTGAGAATGGTTGACGGCGAATTGATTCGCCGGTGAAAAAAAGGTGATATTGTAGAATTGATATATCAGTTTGGGAGAGGATAAAGACGAATGCCTTTCTGGCGACTCTACTACCATTTGGTCTGGTCAACGAAAAATCGAGAGCATTTAATCTCTCGAAATTTGGAAGTTCGCCTGTATCCGTATATTATTGCAAAGGCCAAGGAAATGGATTGCCAGGTCTATGCCATTAACGGTTGGGTGGATCATATTCATTTGGTGATTTCAATTCCACCAAAACTTGCTATAGCTGATGTAGTGAAACGATTGAAAGGGGCAAGTTCGCATGAATTTGAGGAACTGCGGTGGCAACGTGGCTATGGTGCTCTGACCGTTGGAGAACGGCATCGTGCGGTTGCCGTTGCTTATGTGGAAAACCAAAAAGCCCACCACCAGGAGAAGACGGTTATCAACTGGCTGGAACGAGATGATGATCTTGATGAAAATTCGACAGCCACCGTTTCTCCGGAAGAGCTGGCCATACGTGAACATCAGGGAGTATACGAAGATTTAACAGAGCTCCCTTTTTGATTTTTGGAGCCTCTGATAGGCCTTCAGTTCCGTTGAGGATGACCAACATGCTTTAGCATGTTTGAGAATGGTTGACGGTGAATTCATTCGCCGGAAAAGGTGTCGGGAATGATATATTCATTCCGATTCTTGGAGGAGAAAGAATGTTAAAAGACTTTAGCGAGTTTATCAGCCGTGGTAGCGTGATCGACCTGGCTATTGGTGTGATCATAGGCGCGGCCTTCATGGCGATTGTAAACTCACTAGTTGGGGATATGTTTATGCCAATTATTGGTGCCATGCTGGGCGGGTTGCATCTCGAGGGTCTGGCCTTTGAAGTGGGTAAGCCTCCATCAATTATGGTAAGTTTATCCAGGCCGTAATCAATTTCTTCCTGGTGGCAGCGGTCATATTCTTTGCGATGCGTGCTGTCGTAGCCGCGGAAAAGAAGATGGGCGTGCTTCCGGAGGATGGAGAAGAGGAAGAGCCAGAACCCGAGCCATCAGATGAGGTTAAAATCTTGACTGAGATACGTGACCTGATGAAAGAAAACCGAACCGAAAAAAGTAAGCCAGATTCCCGATATTCGGGAAAGTATTCCAGAGTCAACCAGCTTAAATTAACAATCCATTTATCGGAGATTAGCTTATGAGCAAGCCTCGTTACCTTCTTGTGGAACGGGATGAAGCGCAAACCTACCTGCTACTATCTTTGGTGTCATTTGGCGCCACGGTGATCCTGGTGCGCCTCTTTCTACAACTTACAGGTTACCCGCAGATCGGAAGCGGCACATTACATATCGCCCATCTCCTGTGGGGAGGGCTGTTTTTATTCGCGGCAGTGCTGCTGGTACTTATCTGGGATAACCCGGGCGCCTTGAGAAGCGCGGCTGTGCTCAGTGGGATTGGGATAGGTTTGTTTATCGATGAGGTCGGCAAATTTATCACCCAGAGCAACGATTACTTCTTCCCACCTGCCGCGCCGATCATTTATGGCTTTTTCCTGCTCACTGTATTTCTATATCTCTACGTACGTCGGCCAGATGGACATGACCCGCGCCGCGCCATGGTGCATGCTTTGGAGACCTTACAGGATGCAATTTACGGTGTTCTGGATGAGAGAGATATAAAAGAGCTGGCGGCGAACCTGGAGCTGGCGCGCCAGTCCGAGCGCCAGGAAATATTTAAGCTGGCAACTGTGCTCGACGAGTACATTCAGCAGGGGAATGTGCCCTTCAAGGATACTGAGCCGGGTCTTCTAAGACGTATCGTAGATAGCGCGACCTTCTGGGGACTTCAACTGGGCCGTGGTTGGCACAGAATACTCATCCTGGCGGGTCTGGTCATTATCGCCCTCAGTGCCCTTGTAACTATTGTCACCTTGATCTGGGTAGCGGTTTCACCAGCGGCCACGACTCAGGCACTCCTGGCCGACCTGGCAGTCGAAGCTGCTAAAACCGATGCCAGCAGTGTCATCGGGCAGTATCTGCGAGTTATTATGGAGATTGTCATCGGTGTGATCGCTATCTCGGCGATCTATTTGATCTTAAGGGACAAAGAACGACGGGGCCTGGCTTTTGCGCTGGTTGCGGTGATCTTGTCGTTGACTGCTTTGCAATTGATCACCTTTTACCTCGACCAGTTTACTGCGATCATCCCGACCCTGTTTCAATTCGGCTTCCTGCTGCTCATCCTGGCGTACCGGCATTGGTATATGTCATCGGAATCGATGGATGATACTAAAGGAAACTAGTGTTGCGCGGCGAAAGTGACTCTATAGTTTGGAATTAATGGCGCAACACTTTAAGCTTTGTCAAGGATGTATTAAGCTGGAAAATGAGTGTAACATTCATCCTTGACAAAGCACCAGCCCCATACTGTCTCCAATGAGCGCAGGATATAATTGGATTGGTGTAAATGATGAGCGAATGGGAAGGAGTAAGACGATACAAACCGCAGGACCGTGAAGATGTATTCCGTATCGCCGCAGATACGGCTTTTTTTGGGGAGCCTGTGGAAACTTTACTGGAAGACAGGAGGGTCTTTTGTGATGCGTTCGTTCGTTATTACACTGATTTTGAGCCAGAGCATGCCTGGGTGGCCTGTGTAGAAGACCAGGTCGTGGGTTACCTGACTGGCACTGTAGATACAATCACCCAACGCAGATTGTGGATCAACAAGGTTTTACCTTCGGTGGCATGGAATGCGATCAAGGGAAAATATAAGGTTGGTAAAAAGACCTGGCGTTATACCAGGGGTATGATATCAGGGATGGTACATCAGGAGTATCCCCACGCTGACCTGCGTGTGTACCCAGCCCACTTGCATCTCAACCTGGATGCAGCCGCGCGCGGCCGGGGGCTGGGGCGCGGCTTGATGGCTGCCTACCTTGACCAACTCCGGCAATTGGGAGTGCCGGGCGTCCATCTGAATACGACCA